>CALGTJ010000385.1 GCA_937901435.1 uncultured Rhodobacter sp.
GCGCTTCGTTTACACCGAAGATGTCGGGAGTTCGAGCCTCTCACGACCCACCATAAACTCCCCTAAACCGGCCATAAAATTAAGATAATAATCTATTATCAGAGTTTTACAGGGACAATACTATCGACAAAGCTTAAAGTTGCGCCAGGTCATAGGAGCAGCAGTTTACTCAGCCCGACTGGCTTAGTATGCACGTAAAAAATGTACAGCCCACAAGGCCCATGTTGCGGGAGTGTAAGAAAAGGAAGTACAAATGTGTTTTTTGATTAAATTTTGCGGCTTGGCCGTTGTCGGAATTGTTAGCTGCAGCGCCAATCTGGCAAGTTCTTGCACTTTCATCACACTCAAAGGAGTTGATGGCACAGTAGTTGCCTCTCGGACAATGGAATGGGGCACATTTGATCTGTCGCCTATGATGACTTTCGTGCCTGCTGGTACGGAGTCCTCGGCAATGAAAATGCCGGACGGGCAGGACGGAGCGAAATGGGTAACCAAGTATGACGTGGCGGGGGTCACAATGCTGGGCCAGATGCTCTTTGGCGATGGGATAAACTCGGAAGGTTTGAACGTTTCTTTACTCTACTTGCCAGGGTTCGCGGGGTATCAAGCATATGACCCTGAACAAGCTGCAATCTCGCTAGCTCCCGTCGACTTTACTGGCTTTATGTTGAGCCAGTTCGCGTCGGTAGCTGAAGTCAGGGAGGCGGCTCAAAACATCCGAGTTGTGCCTGTTGTCACGCCCGAACTCGGCGTTGCGGCACCAGTACACTTCTCGATAACTGACAGAAGCGGCGATCAAGTCATAGTGGAATACATCGGGGGCGTTCTGAAAATATATGAAAAGACTTTGGGTGTGTTAACAAACTCACCACCTTACGACTGGCATATCAATAATGCACGGAATTACATTAACATGCGATCCGTTGATTGGCCTGAAGTTGATGTCAACGGTGTCGACCTTGCGCCAATTGGGTACGGAACCGGTCTGTTGGGTTTACCAGGAGATTTTACCCCTCCGTCACGTTTTATTCGTGCGTTGGCTTGGACGCAGACATCTCGCCCAACCGATGGTGGAGAAGACACAGTACACGAAGCTCTCCGCATCCTTGCAAACTTCCAGCTGCCCATGGAAGCAACAGATCAAAAGTTGAATCCTGCCGAGCTCAAGGTTCTGAAGTACGGAGGCACGCAATACACGGTGTCTTATGACCTCCAAAATTTAAGGGCCTATTTCCAAACAAGCGAAAACCCTAATGTGCGGAGTGTTGATTTTAACAATTTTGATTTTAATGCACTTTCCACCCCCTTGAAAATACCGATGCGCGATCAGTCGATGCCGTTTGCAACTGATGTGACTCCCATTCGTTGAAAGACCTCTCCATGACGTAAAGTAGAACCTACATGATCGCGGTTAAGGGCCGCTTGGTCCGCAACTCGGTCATTGAAGAGTTAAGTAACGAACGTCTGCTTCTATTCTTCTATGGGTCCAGAGCCTACTCTAGGTTATTGACATCATCTTCTGCCTGTTTACTTGTCTGTCTAGCATCTTCTTAAAACAAGTTAGGGGGAACAGCCCCAATGTTGTTGAGTTTCTGCCAAAAGGTGTGCCATTTATGACGACTCGGAAGGTCTACGGCCTAAACCGCAGTAAGTAACTCCGACATTCCGTCTTTCTTATAAAATTCGGCGTAAGTTGACTCTCCGTCAATCTTCAACTGAACACCTACGCAGTCATCACCACAGCTACAACCTCGCCTATGGCTTCTGGGTGTTCTCATACTCTGCGACTGTAATTTTCTGACCTATGAAAAACATTTCAAGCACTCCTTCTGGTTGCCTGAAACATCACCCTATGGGTGTCATTGAGTTTTCCCGTTTCTGACGACCTGTGTAAAACTGCGACCTTTGCGGAACAAAGTTCCTTCTGACTGGTCATTTTGACGCTTTTGAATCGGAAAAGTCAGAGGCTGGAATGCGTTAAGGCAGGGGTTTTACAGGGGCTGTTTGAGTTTTGACTTTAAAAGTCTTTACTTGTCCATACTTACAGATCCGACAGGTTCACTGCTGTGGTTACCAAAATTCTGTCTTAAACTACCAAAAAACGTAAGAAAATACAGATGTTCAACTCACGATAAAACCACTTGTGGGACCACTTTGTCAGTTTCAGGACTGAAATAGTTAGTCCTGAGAGGTTCTTTTGACTTGAACTGAGGTACGCTAGGCGCAAATCTTACAATCATGAGTGATGATATACCCCAGCAAAACCCCCGCTATGTTTTTTGCCGGACCAACGGTAGCTTTCGCTATAAGAGGACCGTAACAGAATGGCTAAGACCCCTCACCAGAAATGCTACCCTATATCGACAACTGGGCAAAAGCTGCCAAGAAGTCAGGCAAACCCCACCCTTGGTGCATGCTAGAATCGAAGCCTTGTTGAACGATGAGGCAGATAAGTCATATGGACAACGCAGTTTAGAGATTATTCGAGGTGCACTTACCTATCAGGTGGCTGAAATTCTGCTAGCCGATATTGCCTCAAATCAGGATGATTTTCTTGCGGGGATCCCTCCTTTGGATAAGGGCATCGTTACCCCAGTCAGGAGCGCGAAATGACCATTTTGGACTGGACCGCAAGATTCAAAGGTACGGCTGAACTTCCGATGGAGGTTCGGGAGCGCTTGAATAAATCCGCCCATGTTACTCAAATTAAAACAGGTGATCAGGTGTTTGGGCCAATGAATATCCCCGACAGCCTGTTCTTTCTATATGAAGGGCGTATCCGCGTATCCCAAACCTCTGATGTGGGGCGCGAGATTGTTTTGTACCGCATTGAGGCGGGCGATAGCTGTGTGTTGACCACGGCCTGCATGTTGGCTGAAGAGGCGTACAACGCGGAAGGGATTGCGGAGACCGACGTGACCGTAGTGGTCTTGCCGAAGCCTGCATTTGACCGTCTGTCGTCTGAAGAAGATGCGTTTCGTAACTTCGTCTTCGCGGCTTACTCTCGCCGCTTGATTGACTTGTTGCGTGTTGTTGATGACGTCGCCTTCGGGCGCATTGATGTCCGTTTGGCTGAGCGACTTTTGACGTTGGGCGATGGGTTGAAAGAAGTCCGGGCAACCCACCAGGACCTTGCAAGCGAACTAGGCACCGCCCGCGAAGTAATTTCACGAGTATTGAACGACTTTCAAAAACGTGATCTGATCGAGCAATCGCGTGGATTGATTACGTTTAAAGACAAGGCTGGACTTAGGGCGATTGCAAACTTCGCCTGACAGCCGGCTTCCAGTTTCTGCCGGTTAGGTGACAATGTCACTGACAATCTATTTTTGAAGCTATATCGAACTCCTAACTTTCAACATTGGGCGATCGCTATGACTACCAATTTAGGCACGATCGACTGTATCCTTCACGCAGCCTTGGGCGCTAGTTTGCTCTATCTTGCTTTTGCCATTGGCATGAAAACCTTCACCGCACCACTGTTAAAATACGGCGTAGCAATTGTCGGTCTTGTCAAGTTTGCCATGTCCACGCTGAGAATATACCCGATCTACTCTATCCTCAACCTCAAGACGTGCAATGATTGCTAAAGTGGAAACGTTGTTCACACCTTTCGCGTCTTTTGGTGGCGGTTTGTTGATTGGTCTTGGCGCTGTTTTGCTGATGTTAGGACTTGGGCGCATTCTGGGCGCCACTGGCATTTTGTCGGGTCTTGTTTTCGCAGAAAATGGAGGTGAGTTTGCATGGCGTGCTGCGATGATCGTCGGAATGATCTTGGCCCCGGGCATAATCTTTCTGGTCACAGGAACAATGCCAGAACTGTCTGTTCCTGTCAGCCCAAGAATGATCATCGTCGGCGGCGTCATTGTAGGGTTTGGTGCGAGTCTTGGGTCCGGTTGCACATCTGGACACGGCGTCTGCGGCCTCTCACGGTTGTCGGTTCGGTCTATTGTGGCCGTTCCCACATTTATGCTGACTGCTTCAGGTACCGTCTTTCTCATCCGTCACGTGTTTGGAACATAGCACGATGAAACTAATACTGGCCCTCTTTACTGGCCTTATCTTTGGCATAGGCATCGCAATCTCGGGCATTATGAACCCTGCTAAAGTATTCAACTTCTTCGATGTGGCGGGCAAATGGGATCCAAGTCTTGCGTTCGTGATGGGTGGTGCCGTTGTCATCACATTCATTGGCTTTCGTTTGGTTTGGCGTCGAAATACACCGCTTTTTGGTGGTAAGTTTCAAATACCAACCTCGAACACCATTGACGGGCGTTTGATCGGTGGATCGGCTATCTTTGGGATCGGCTGGGGGATTGCAGGCTTTTGTCCCGGCGCCGCCATCCCAGCACTCGGAACAGGTCGATGGGAAGTTGCACTTTTCTTGGTCGCGGTCACCGCTGGGTTTTACGCGCGTCGTCTGATTGCTGCGACCCAAATCAATGCGAAAACCGCTTTAAATCCAAGTGAATTCGTAGCAACTGACGTTCGTTTGCACTCAATTGGAGAAAACAAATAACTATCCCGTAGATATGGATATCACTCCAGAAGTCTTAGCCTTCTCTGATGAGCCAACAAATACCATCAGCTACATCGCCAAAGACTCGACGTCTAAACCGATCTCCTTCAGCTCTTCCGTCACCCGTGGCCGACCATTGCTGCCAAGGCTGAGATGCGATTGTTCCTTGATGTGAGCCAGCGTGATCAGGTCAGATCGCTGCCTGCGACGGCAGGACGGCTGCTGAAGGCACGCAGCCCCCGTGTGCTGACGCCAACGACATGACACAGCGGATTGGCCGCGAAGCTGCCCCGTGTTCTTCGACAAACTTTAATCTCGTTGCTTTAGGCCCCGAAAGAATTGGGTGGCCTTTTTTAAGATTTCCCTGTCCTTCTTGAGAAGTCAGATCTTACGCGGAAGTCGCTCATTCTCTTGGGCGAGGTCCAAATCCTCTTTCGACACCACGTTAGTGTCCTGATAGGCCATGATCCATTTGTTCAGGGTCGGCATGCCAAAGCCCAGATCGTCAGCCACCTGTTTACGGGTAAGCCCACTGGTCAGCGCAATGCGCACCGCATCTCGGCGGAATTCGTCCGTCCGTTTCAATCCCATAGTCAGTCTCTTCTGTTACAGTAAATGCTATCAAAAGAGCGGTATCAAACCGCGACAGGTGCATTTCTTGTATTTTTATGAAGCGCAAATTGTTTTTCAACAAAAATCTATGTTTTTATTTCTTGTAAGTATACAAAAGTATCATCCTTAGTTGAACGACTTTATATCTATTACCTTTTTTGCATGCTCTGTGGTAAAAGTTGGCTTGACGAGGCAGCGTGCTGCACATATGACCGCTGAAAGCAGAGGCGGTTGTAGCTCAGTTGGTTAGAGTACCGGCCTGTCACGCCGGGGGTCGCGGGT
>CALGTJ010000386.1 GCA_937901435.1 uncultured Rhodobacter sp.
GTCCTGACCCTAGGCTGCAACGCCATGATCAATCCGACCTAACAGGATTTCCACCGCTCTTGCCCCTGGATCAGCTTCCACCAAAGCCATTGGCGTCGCACCACCTAGCGCCGAAGTCGGCCGCACCAACCACATGACGGCTTTCGCACCGAATGTTTGCTTGGCTTTGCCATAAATCCGCATAAACCGCACCAAACGCCGGGCTGTCGCCGCTGATACGGTCCCTTGCTTCTCCGCATGCGCCCATGTCCGTTTTGGCACAATGCCGTGGTCTGTCAAAAGTGCAGTATTCAACGCGCCTGTTTTGATCAACAACAGAAGTGGCTCGGGAAATTTGAACAACGGGGTCTGGTTTTATAAGTGGATCCCAGCCCTTGTTATGCCGCCGCCTTGATTGGCGTCAGCGCATTGAAGTAGGCCTGATCTGGTGTTTGTCCGTCAAGCGATGAATGTGGACGTTTGGTATTGTAGAAGCCCAGATATTGTCCGATGCCGGCGCGGGCTTCGGGAACGTCACGGTAGGCGTGCAGGTAGACCTCCTCATATTTTATCGTTCGCCACAGGCGCTCGACGAAGACATTGTCCCGCCAGGCGCCTTTGCCGTCCATGGAGATGGCGATGGTTGCGTTCTTCAGCACCTTGATAAAGTCGATGGACGTGAACTGGCTGCCCTGGTCGGTGTTGAAGATATCCGGCTTGCCGTGCCGGGCGAGTGCTTCGTTCACGGCCTCAATGCAGAAGTCCGTTTCCAGGGTGATGGAAAGCCGCCAGGACAGAACTCTGCGGCTGTACCAATCAACCACGGCGGCCAGATAAACAAAGCCGCGCGCCATGGGAATGTAGGTGATATCCATGGCCCAGACCTGATTGGGCCGCGTCACAGGCAAGGTGCGCAACAGGTAAGGATAAATCTTATGGCCGGGTGCGGGCTTTGAGGTGTTAGGACGGCGGTAGATAGCCTCAATACCCATACGCTTCATGAGATTGCGGACTTTCAACCGGCCAACCTTGTGTCCTTCACCGCGCAGCAAGCCTTGCAGCATGCGGCTTCCGGCAAACGGATAGTCGAGATGCAGCTCATCGACCCGCCGCATCAAGGCAAGATCGGCAGCCGACACTGGGCGCGGCAGATAATAGATGCTGCCTCGGCTGATACCGAGCGCTTTGGCCTGCCGGGTGGCAGAGAGTTCGTGCTTGCGGTCGATCATCTTTTTGCGCCCAGCAACCCCGCCTTGGTGAGCGCTCCTTCTAAAAAATCGTTCTCCAGTGTCAGTTCGCCGATCTTAGCGTGAAGGGTCTTCACATCAACGGCAGGCTCCGGCTTGGATGACTTGCTCTCACGCCCGAACAGGTCGGCAGCACCCTCCAGCAACTGATCACGCCACAGCTTGATCTGGTTGGGATGAACATCGAACTGCTGGGCGAGCTCACTCATGGTCTTCTCACCGCGAACGGTTGCAAGGGCGACTTTCGATTTGAAGGCGGAAGTGTGATTGCGACGAGGGCGTCGGGGCATAGTGATTCTCCTGTGATGGGCAAAGCATGCCGGTTACAGGCTGAAAATCCACTTATCCCCGTTGTTCAAATTTCCCGAGCCACTTCTATCATATCCAGCTTTACATCATTGCAGCCTGACGATAATGTGCAGATATACAGATGTCTAGACAAATATGAAAGCTGTCTGATGTTAGACCAAAACCCAACCGACCAAACTCCAGACCCCAGCCAAGGCCGTGAAAAACAAAGGTCCGATTGGATGGGTGTGCTTGGCCGCGCGCCAGAGAAGTCGTTGGCAGCCAAGATGGAGGCGCTTGGCGGGCCCATAGCATTCGATTGGCTACGTC
>CALGTJ010000387.1 GCA_937901435.1 uncultured Rhodobacter sp.
CGTTGAAGCCTCCGATCACAGCTGCAATGATCACCATGGACAGCGCCGCCATCAGACATTGATTTACACCGACCATGATTTGCAGGCTGGCAGAGGGGATTTCCACCAGAAACAACTGCTGCAAACGGGTGCCACCCGACATTATGGCAGCCTCTTTGATGTCGGGTTCGACCCGTTCCAGCCCAAGGATCACGTTGCGCGCCATGGGCGGGGCCGCATAGATCGCGCTGGCGATCAGGCCAACCACAGGGCCGAACCCAAAGAGCAGCAACAGCGGCGTAAGATAGGCAAAGGTCGGGACGGTCTGCATGACATCAAGGACGGCCTGCACGGCAGATTTCACACGCAGAATTTCATTGGCAAGGATGCCGATCCCCCCGCCGAGGGTCAGCGCCAAAGGTACTGAAACGGCGACAAGCGCAAGCGTGTTCATGCTTTCCAGCCAATAGCCGGAGGCAAGGGCAAACCCAAGGCCCGCCGCGCCAAGGGTCGCCATTGGCAGACCGCCGATGGCCCAGCCAATCGCGGTGGTCACGCCGATGATGATGGGCCAAGGCGTTTCTGTCAGCAAGGAATTGGCCCAGTCCATTGGGTATTCAAGCATTGCGGAAAACAGGCGCGCGCCGGGTTTCATCCAGCCAAAGACGGACTCTAACCCGTCACCAATCCATTGTGTCGCGGGCAGAGTCCAGGCGGCGGGCCATTTGGTCAGCCAGGGCGCGACAGGTTCCAGAGCCAAGCAGAGCGCGCCGACCAACAGGCTGATCAGCGCGGCACGCAGGCCGACGGATTTGAACAGCCCGCTCATCCACCCCTCCGGGCGTCTTCGCCTGCGAGGCGCTCCCGCACGGGAGCAAGGAGCCGCTGGATCATGTGTCTTCCGCCTGCAAGGCAGCGGCCAGATCCTGCGGGCGCACCATACCGACCACTTTGCCAGAGGCATCGTGCACAGGCACCGGTTCATAAAGCGACATGCAGGACGCCAGCGCCATTTCAAGGGTCATATCGGTGCGCAGTCCGGGATCATCGACCGCCGCTGTGATCTCTGACGACATGACCGAGGCGACCCGCGCATGGCGGCCCTTGGCCACATCCTTGGAAAACTCGCGTACATACTCATCGACCGGGTTCAGCACGATCTCTGTGGGTGTGCCGATCTGCACGATCACCCCGTCGCGCATGATCGCGATCCGATCAGCCAGTTTCAGGGCCTCGGCGATATCATGGGTGATAAAGACAATCGTTGTGTTCAGCCGCTTGCGAATATCGAGGAATTCATCCTGCAATTGCCGCCGGATCAGCGGGTCGAGCGCGGAAAACGGCTCGTCCAGAAACCAGACAGAACAATCCCCCGCCAAAGAGCGCGCAATGCCGACGCGCTGACGCTGACCGCCGCTCAATTCGCGGGGATAGGCAGCCTCGCGCCCTTCAAGCCCCACCATATCAATGATGGGCCGGGCTTTTTCATAGCGGGCCTTGCGGTTCATCCCGCCGACTTTCAACGGAAAGGCCACGTTGTCCAGAACGGTCATATGGGGAAACAGGCCAAAGTGCTGAAACACCATACCCATCCGGGTGCGGCGCATCTCTGTCATACGGGCTTTTGAGGCGGCGAGGATATCCTCGCCTTCGATCTGCACCTTGCCTGCTGTCGGCTCGACCAGACGCGAAATACCCCGGATCAGGGTGGACTTGCCCGAACCGGACAGGCCCATGATCACAAACAACTCGCCGGGCGTCACATCAAAGGTCGCGTCGCGCACGGCAGGGATCAGCCCCTCGTCGATCAGTCGCCCCGCGATGTCATCACGGGTCCCGCCCTCTGCCTTTGCAGCCGCAAGAGCAGAAGACGCCGAAGCGCCGAAGACCTGCCAGAGGCCTTCGACGGAAATCGCGGGGCGGTCGGTCACGTGTCGGCTCAGTTCACGGCTGCGTCGACCACAGGCTTCCAGGCGCCCTCATTGGCCGCCATCCACTCTGCCACAACCGCTTCAACACTGCCGCCATCGACGTCAATCGCGCCCATCATCGGCTGCTGGGCATCGACGCTGCGGGTGTAGTTGCTCAGGATCTCGTAGGCGGCGGGCCATTTGTCTTCCATGCCGACCCATGCGCCTTTGAAGATGCGGGTCGGGGCAAAGTCACAATCGTTGACCGCGTTGGGGTTCGGCCCCCAGGCCGGATCGTTAAAGCAGGCCTCTTCGCCTACAGGCAGGTCCACAAATTTGACATCATAGGCGGACATCGCCCAATGCGGCTGCCAGAAGGTGATCAGCAAGGGCGATTTGCGTTCGGTAGCAGAGCGCAACTCTGTGATCAGCGCGCCCTCGGACCCTGCAGGCACCGCTTTGAATGGCAGATCGAGGCCGGTCATGCGGTCTGCGCCGGGCGTGCCCCAATCTGCGGGATAATCCACCAGACGGCCGTTGGGAATGGTTTCAGCCGAGGCAAAAGCCATCGAACAGGCCTTCAACGCTTCCCAGGCTGGCAGGCCGGGGCAAAGATCAGCCACATGGGCGGGATAGGCGATGCCCTCTTTGGCGGCCAGACCAAGGTCACCCAGCTCCACGATCCCACCTTCCGTCACCTTCTTGGCATAGTCATCGGACACGTTCGACGACCAAATCTCGACAGCCGCATGCAATTCGCCGTCTGCCATCGCCTGATACATGTTCATGTACCCTGCGGTGACGTATTCAACCTGATAGCCTGCGGCCTTCAGCATCTCGCCTGCAACATGAGTCGTGATGTGCTGGCCCGTCCATTCGTTGATCGCCAATTTGATCGGTTCGTTCACGGCCCCCATCTCGGCGGCGAAAGCGCCGGACCCAAGAACGGCGACCAGTGCGGCAATACTCAATGTCTTCATTTATCATCTCCCTGACGGTTTTTTTTGACTGTCCAGTCAACAAACGTTGACGTTGTATTAGCTTAAACTTGCAGGATTACAGCAAAGTAGCAACATACGCTTTTGCATTGAAAAGGGTGAAACTATGTGCATATGCCCTTCTGGCGGCGACATCGGGGCCGCGGACATCTGCCTTGAACGGGTCAGCTTGAAAAGGTCTGCAGCCATAACTTGCCAATTTCGACCGCTCTACAAATTTCGACCAAAAGGCGCAACATACCCGACCGGGCCAAACGAGCCCTGCCATCATGCCAATTCGCACTTTAGCATGGATTTTGCCTGGTGAAGCGCGCATGCAAGCCCTGCACCTGTCAGCCCCCCGGGAGCGTGAACATTTGGGCTTACCATTTGCCCGGAATTTGACCAGTATAGACACAACTTAAAGCTGACAGGATCGTACTCTGTGACCCAAGCGCCCAATATCGTTCTTATCATGGCCGACCAACTGGCCCCCCATTTCACCGGCACCTATGGACACCCTTTGGTGCAGACGCCCCATATGGATGCCCTCGCCGCGCAGGGAATGCGGTTTGACGGGGCCTATTGCAACTCTCCGCTTTGCGCGCCGTCTCGCGCGTCCTTTATGACCGGGCAGCAGATCAGCAGGATCGGCACCTATGACAATGCCGCCGAATTTCCTGCCAGCATCCCGACCTTTGCCCACTACCTGCGCCAGATGGGCTATCACACTTCGCTGTCGGGCAAGATGCATTTTGTCGGGCCGGACCAGTTGCATGGCTTTGATCAGCGGCTGACGACAGACATCTATCCCTCGGACCACGCATGGACCCCGGATTGGGAGTTCCCCGATGATCGCATCGACAAGTGGCATCACAATATGGACTCTGTAACAGAGGCCGGCCCTGCCGCCACCACGTTCCAGATCGAATATGACGAAGAGACGGCCTTTCTCGCCCGCCGCCGGATTTTTGAACATGCGATGAACCCCATCGGGCCTTTCGCCATGGTGGTCAGCCTGATCCACCCGCATGACCCCTATGTGCCGCGGCCAGAATTCTGGGATCTTTACGATCACGCCAGCATCGACCTGCCCCAAACCGGCCCTGCGGACGATCCCCACACCCTGCGTCTGCGCCACGGAATAGAGGCGGATGTGGTCGTCCCGTCCGAGGACGAGATCCGCAATGCGCGCCGTGGTTATTACGCAAACACCAGCTATTTCGATAGCAAGGTGGGCGAGGTTGTGAAGGCCCTGAAAGAGGCGGGTCTGTACAACGATACCATCGTCATCGTCACCTCGGATCATGGCGACATGCTGGGCGAGCGCGGGCTGTGGTATAAGATGGGGTTTTTCGAGCATTCTGCCCGTGTGGCGTTGATCATGGCGGGGCCGGGGATTTCGCAGGGCAGCTGTGATGCGCCCGTGTCGCTGGTCGATCTGGCACCAACCTTTCTCGATATCGCAAGTGTGGGCGGCCGGGCGATCCCGGAACTCGGAATGCCGATGACGGGCAAATCCCTGATGGCGCTTGCCGTCGGTGTAGAGGATGAAAGCCGCGTCGTGCATGCAGAATATTGCGCCGAATGTACCAGTCACCCGATCTTTATGATCCGGCGGGGCGATTTCAAATACATCGAATGTGCGGCGGATCCTGTTCAGCTTTACGATCTGTATAGCGACCCGTTCGAACGCGAGAACCTGGCCGAAGATCCGGCCCATGCCGTGCGACTCGATAGCTTTCGCGCCGAGGCCGCAGAGCTTTGGGAGGGCGAGGCGATCTATGGGGCCGTTCTTTCTAGCCAGCGGCAACGCCGCGCGGTTCACGCAGGGATGCAGGCGGGCACGCGGGTCGATTGGGATTATACCCCCCCGCGCGATGCCAGTCAGGAATTCGTGCGCAACCACATGGATTGGACAGAGGCAGCATCAAAGATGCGCTTTCCGCCGCAAGCTGGGGTGAAGGTCAGAAGTTGACTGGTCTTCCGGATGGCGGGGACTGGGGCATCGGTCGGACCTTAGACCTCAGGCGGGCCCGCTCGGACAGCCCTGACGGGCTTACTCGCCATGCCAACACTCAGATCTTGGGATTTGGTGACTGCCTGCTTTTGCAGGCGCAGCATTTTCATCCATCGGCTGGATATGATGGGGTGATTCCGTATCCGATTGCATACAGGGTGCTGAAATTATCTATTTGATTTCAAAGCCAAACACCTAACATTCTGTCAATAAACAAGAAACTGTGTAGAAATGCCGCGACACCTTGTCGTGAAAGTTTTCCTTGCATCAAAACCCCTTCGCGCAATATTATTACCGAAAGATAATTTCGAGAGGGCACCATGAAGCGTAACATTCTTATCCTCGGAGCATCCTACGGGTCGCTTCTGGCCACAAAGCTAGCCATGGCGGGCCACAACGTCACGATGACATGCCGCAATGCAACAGCGGATCTGATCAACGAAAAGGGCACCGACGTACGGCTGAAACTGCGCGACGAGGACACGCACCGCTCGTTCCTGTCAGAGGATCTTGCTGGCGACATCCACGCGACGACACCGGACAAGGCCAACCCAAGAGACTTCGACATGATCGCTCTGGCCATGCAGGAACCACAGTATCGTGCCCCTGAAGTGTCCGCTTTGATGCGTCGTATCGCAGCGTCTGGCAAGCCGTGCCTCTCGATCATGAACATGCCGCCGCTGCCATTTCTGGCCCGCATTCCGGGCGTGAACGCGGCTCAACTGCGCTCGGCGTTCTCATGCCCTGAGGTCTGGGAGGGGTTCGAGCCCGGCCTTATGTCGCTGTGCTCGCCGGATCCACAGGCTTTCCGCCCGCCCGAAGAAGAGGCCAATGTTCTGCATGTCGGTTTGCCAACAAACTTTAAGGCGGCCGAATTTGCCGACCCTGCCCACACTGAAATGTTGCAACAGCTTGCCAATGATATCGAAGCCGTGCGTGTCGATGGCAAGGATGTGCCCGTCAAGCTGCGCGTCCATGACTCGCTGTTCACGCCGCTTGCCAAATGGTCGATGCTGCTGACCGGCAACTATCGCTGCATCACAGAGGCAGACCCCCAGTCGATCCGTGACGCTGTACATGGCGACCCGGAACTGTCGCTAAGTGTCTATGCCTGGGTCGATAGTCTGGCCCAGAAGCTGGGCGCAGCGCCACAAGATCAGGTGCCGTTCGAAAAATATGCACGCGCGGCGTCATCCTTGCTAAAGCCGTCCTCTGCCGCCCGCGCAATTGCCGCCGGGTCCACGAATATCGAACGTGTAGATCGCTTGGTCCAAGCGCTTGCTGCCAGCCAGGACATGCATCACCCAGAGGTTGACCGGATCGTGGATCTGGTGGATCACCGTCTGTCAACGCAGGTGACCCAAGCGGCCTGAAAGTCGTGGCAACGACCCTAGCGAAAAGTGGCTCACCCTGAACATGGGTGGGCCGTTTTGCGTTCAAACGGGGTGCAAGGGGACGGATCTCAAAAGAGAACACGGCTTGCAGAGCGGTCGTTGTCGTTGCTCGGGCCAATGTTGATGCCGATGTCGGGGCCTCAGAACTCTCTATTGCGCAAGATCATCGTCAGACCCAGAATGCAATGTTGTGGATCGTGGGATCACCGCAGTCTCGACTTTGTGACGTCCAAAATTTTGGACCACTTGGGTTGCGAGTTCCGGGCTGATGAACCCAAAGCTGACAAGCTCGACCATGAGTATATCAGAAAAACAATCATTCAACTTTGAGTAAATCTTGTCGAGAATCAGGCTTAAACGCTTGGCCTCTCGGCTGGCCACACCGGGATTTTGACCACGTCTGCAACCAAGCCCACTGCAAAATGTTCACGAAAGATGAACAAATCAAATGGTTATAGTGGATTGTAGTCAATCTAATCTGAGCATTTTGTGATTTTTTTAACCAAGACCCACATCGAATTGTGGCAGCCTTCTGTTCATATTTCAGAAACGCTTATTAACCGCTCACCGTAGAATTTGTGAACAATAATTTGTTTCACCCCCAAATATCCAATTCATCATAGTTAACTGATGCACAAATAGAAACAGTAACACCGAAGAATGCGCTCGGTCGTGTCGCGAAGGTGGTGGAAATTTGAAGGCGGCGTAATCTCCGGGTGAA
>CALGTJ010000388.1 GCA_937901435.1 uncultured Rhodobacter sp.
AGCGTCGAAAAGCCTATGCCATAGACCACATGCACCAGCACCGGCCCCGTTGTGGTTCCCGAAATCCCCAGAATCCCCAAAATGCGCGCCATCGGGATCAGGACGATCTGAAAGGGAATAAAGCAGGAAAACAGCATCAGCCCAAAGACCAGCGTATCCCCGCGAAAGCGCCATTTGGTCAGGATATAGCCATTGAGCGCGCCGATGATCGTGCAGATGACCACGGCGGGCACCACCATCTTGATCGAGTTCCAGAAGTACGGCCGCAGCCCTGTCGGTTCGACCCCGATCTGTGCGATCGACCAGGCGTCCAGCCACGGCTGGACCGTCCATGTTTGCGGCAGCGCGATCATATTGCCGCCTGTGATCTTGGCCAGCGGTTTGACAGAGTTCACGGCCATGATGAAGAACGGCAAGAGGTAAAACAGCGCAAACACCAGCAGGAAAACATAGACAAATGTGCGCGCGACCCGGCCCGTGCGCATGGCGTTATCTTGAGAAACTGCGGCCATCACTTTTTCTCCCGCAGTTCGGCGTAAAGATAGGGCACCATGATCGCCGCGATGGTCATCAGCATGATCACGGCCGACGAGGCCCCGATCCCCATCTGGTTGCGGGTGAAGGTGTAGGAATACATGAATGTCGCAGGCACCGCCGTGGCGTTCCCCGGCCCGCCACCTGTCAGCGCAATCACAAGGTCATAGGACTTGATCGCAAGGTGGCTGAGGATCACGAAAGCCGACAGAAACGCGGGCCGCAGTTGCGGAATGATGATGCGTCGGTACATGTTCAAGTTGGACGCCCCGTCCATCTGTGCCGCCTTGAGGATCTCGGTGTCGATCCCGCGCAGGCCCGCCAGAAACATCGCCATCACAAAGCCGCTGGTTTGCCAGACGGCCGCGATGACAATGGTGTAGATCGCCATGTTGCGGTCCTTGATCCAGCCAAACTTGAAACTCTCCCACCCCCAAAGATGCATCGTGTGTTCGATCCCGATGCCGGGGTCCAGAAACCACTTCCACGCGGTTCCGGTGACGATGAAGGACAGCGCCATGGGATACAGGAAAATCGGGCGCAGCACGCCTTCGCCACGAATCTTCTGATCGAGGAAAATCGCAAGGAACAGCCCGATCAACGTGCAGATGACGATGTAAAGCGAGGCGAAAATCGCAAGATTCCTGACCGCCACGTCCCATTCGCGAATGCGGAACAGCTTGTTGTAATTGTCCCAGCCGACCAGATCGTAAGAGGGCAGCATCCGGCTGTTGGTAAAGCTGAGGTAGAGGGTAAAGAGGATGAACCCATAGACAAAGATCAGCACAAGCGCAAAGGACGGGGCCAGAACCAGCTTTGGCAACCAGTTCTGCAACCGGGTTCTCAGGTCAGCCTGTCCCTGCATCGCCATTCTCGCCGCCCCTCTGCATCAGATCTCTATCGCTGCCGTCTACAAACCAGCCCCCGCGTCAGGACAGGGGCTGGCCTGTGACAGAGGTTACTGAGCCAGTTCGACCGCAGTCACCAGTTCCGCCGCCGCGGTTTCGGCGTCATACTCTCCGTTGAAATGCCCAGTAATCACGTCATACATGGCGTTCTGCACAGAGGGATTGTTGGCGTGACCATGCGCCATGGACCCGAACAGCTTGCCCGAGGCAGAGGCCTCTGACAGTTGCGCCATGCCCAGCTTGCCACAGGCATCAAAGGCCTCGTCCGAGATATCGGTGCGCGAGGGCACAGAGCCTTTGACCGTGTTGAAGGCCACCTGAAACACCGGGCTCATCACCGCAGAGGCCATCGTCATCTGCGCCGCCATTGCACCTTCGTCGCCCACTTTGAACATCGCGAACTGGTCAGAGTTGAAGGTCACAGTGCCTTCGGTGCCGGGCACGCGAAAGCATTGAAACTCGACGCCCGCCGTTTGACCTGCGTTGACGAATTCGCCCTTGGCCCAATCGCCCATGATCTGGAACAGCGCCTCGCCATTGGCGACCATGGCAGAGGCAAGGTTCCAGTCACGACCCGAAAAATTGTCATCGACAAAGCCGCGCAGGGTTTCCATCCGTTTGAAGGCTTCGACCATATTGGCGCTGCCCAAAGCATCCGGATCAAGGTCGATAAAGGCGGTCTTGTAAAACTCTGGCCCGCCGACGCCCATCACCATAGAGTCAAACACCGTGGCGTCCTGCCAGGCCTGACCGCCATGGGCCAGCGCAACATGGCCTGCGTCCTTGACCTTTTGCATAGCGGCGACGAATTCGCCCCAGTTGGCGGGCTGCGTGATGCCCAGTTCAGCCATCAACGCGGTGTTGGCCCAGACCCAGTTGGTCGAATGCACGTTCACCGGGGCGGCGACCCATTTGCCGTCGTTCTTTGAGAACCCCTGAAGGGCGGCGGGCACGACATCGTCCCAGCCCTGCTCTGTGGCCAGCGCGCTGAGGTCGGCAAGGGCGCCCTCGCTTGCCCAGTCCTGAATGGCAAAGCCCAGCATCTGCACGGCGGTCGGCGGATCGCCCGCCGTCACCCGCGCGCGCAGCACGGTCATCGCGTCAGAGCCGCCGCCACCCGCGATGGGCATATCTTGCCAGCCAACCCCCTGACCGTTCAGGTCTGCCTTCAGCACATTCAGCGCCGCCGCTTCTCCGCCAGAGGTCCACCAGTGCAGAACCTCGACATCTGTGGCGAGCGCGGGCGAGGCGCAGATCAGGCCAACCGCCACTGCGCCTTTCAGTCTTGTTGTCAGCTTCGTCATTTTATCCTCCCAGATAACGAACCATTTGGTTACTTAAATGAGTACGTTGCAAACAGGACTTTGAGTAAGCGCCGCGTTATCGCCCTCGTAGACGTTTGAAGTCTGTCATCTGAGAAGA
>CALGTJ010000389.1 GCA_937901435.1 uncultured Rhodobacter sp.
CTTGCGCCGTTTTGCGCGGGTATGCATGATTTCTGTTAACCGCTGATCCCACTATGGACGTCATTATTTGTGCGTATTCCGGAGCATCCGGCCACTCATTCCGACAACATCCGGCCACTCATTCCGGGGTATCCGGCCACCCTGTGACGCGTTGCCGTGAGGCAGTGGGTTCGTGGTATCAGGTTTGAGGGTTTTCGTCATCTGTTTTGGCGGTTGTTTTCCGCATGGACTGGCCCTCAAGTTCGAGGCGGTAAGCATTGTGAACGATGCGGTCGAGGATGGCATCCGCGAAGGTCGGTTCACCGATGATGTCGTGCCAGGCCTTGATGGGTAATTGGCTGGTGATCATGGTTGCACCGCGGCCATAGCGCTCTTCGACGATTTCCATCAGATCGCGGCGCTGCGTGGCGGTCAGCCGGTCCGGCCCCCAATCATCGAGGATCAGGAGCTGTGCCTTCGTGATGCTGCGGAACAGGCGAGGAAAGCGCCCGTCGCCATGGGCCAGTTCCAACTCTTCGAAGAGGCGTGGCATGCGTCTGTAGACCACGGTCACGCCGTCACGACAGGCCGCTTGTGCCAATGCGCAGCCAAGCCAGGTCTTGCCGACCCCACAGGGGCCGGTGATGATCAGGTTGCGCTTGTCGGTGATCCATCTGCCGGTGAGCAGGCTCTGGAACAGCGCCTTGTCGAGGCCGCGGCGTGCGCGGTAATCAACATCTTCCGGGCAAGCGCCTACATGGCGCAGCCTGGCGGAGCGCATCCTGGCCTCGAACCGTTTTGTCTCTCGGCTTGCGATCTCACGGTCGATGAGCAGGCCAAGCCATTCAGCGTGGTTGAGATCAGCTGAAGCCTCCTGGACTTGTAGTTCGCCAAAGGCTTCGGCCATACCGTCCAGCCGCAGGGCCTTCAAATGATCAAGGGTTGGGTGGTGAAGCATTGTGTATCCTTTCAATGGAAGTAATCGGCACCACGGATGTTGGGGTGGGTGATTGCAGGCTCCTCCGTGGCGCGGGTGCGGGGCTTGCTGTCCAGCCCATTCTTCAGAATGGATTGGAGCGACGAGTAGGATCTAGCGTTGATCTCCAGCGCACGGCAGCACGCTGCATCAAGTCGGTCCGGGCCGAACTTGTCGGCCAGGCGGATCACACCGAGACAAGTCCGATAGCCCTGTTCGGGGTGCTTGCGGTCACGCATCACGACTTCGGCGAAGATAGCGACGTTTGGCCCGATGCGGGCAGCGCGCGCTGTTATGCGTTGTGGCGTCCAATCTTCGCGGAACTTGTGGTGCGCAGGCATGTGATCGCGCAGTGTCGAGTGCTGCCCGTTGCTGGAGGTGCGCACATGCGAGGCGACGCGTTGTCCGACATGGAAGACTTCGATAGTGCGGTCAGTGATCCGCGCCCACAGATCTTTCTTCAGCAACTGATAGGGCACCGAGTAATAATGCTTGTCGATTGCGATGTGATAATCGAGCCCGGCCCGGCACTTCTTCCATTCCGCATAGACGTAGGGGGCCACTGGCAGCGGCTTCAGAGCCGGCTTGTCCAGTTGCGCAAACAGATGCAGGCGGCAGGCCCCGAGGTGGCGCGAGACTTTGTCGTTGAGCCGATCACGCAATGGGCGGATGGCCGCGTTCACCTCTGCGAGGCTGAAGAATTGACGATTGCGCAGTCGCGCCAAGATCCAACGCTCAACCAGCAAAACCGCACCCTCGACCTTGGCCTTGTCCTTGGGTTTGTGCGGTCGCGCAGGCACAACGGCCGTGTCGTAATGACTGGCCATATCCGCGTAGGTCCGATTGATAGCCGGGTTATAAAAGCAGGCCTTTGTGACTCCCGCCTTCAGGTTGTCCGACACGACCTGCGCAGTGACGCCCCCGAAGAAATTAAAGGCGCGCACATGGCTGGCGATCCAGTCTGGCAGGGTTTGGGTCCAGGTTGCTTCGACATAGGTGTAGTTCGAGGCGCCGAGCGTCGCGACAAACAGCTGCGCTGTGCGCACCTCCCCAGTCTGGGGATCAATCACATCGATGGTGTGCCCTGCGTAATCCACAAACAGCCGTTCGCCCGCAGGATGACGTTGCCGCATCACCGGCGACAGCTTTCCCTCCCATCGCGTGTAAAGTTCGCAGAACCGAGAGTAGCCATATCCCTCGGGGTGACTGGCGCGATATTCCTCCCATAGCAGCGAAAGCGTGACACCCTTACGGCGCAACTCTCGGTGAATATGTGTCCAGTCGGGCTCGGTCGCGCGGTTCGCAATATCGCGCGCCGTGCGTGGGTAAATCAGGCGCTCAAGGTCCGTATCGGACATCTCTGGCGGTAACGGCCAGCTCAGATCAACCTCGGCAGCGCGATCCAGATAGGCCTGAACCGTTGTCCGCCCGATCGTCAGGCTGACCCCAATTTTACGGGTCGAAAGACCATCAGCTGACAGCCGCAAAACATCTCGTATCTTCCGCATCGGCAATCTCTTCATCGGGCTTCCCTCAAAGCTAAAAAGCCAGACGGTAGCCAGTTACAGATTGCCTCGCAGCATCACATCACAGGGTGGCCGGATGCTCCGGAATCAGTGGCCGGATAAAATCGGAATGGGTGGCCGGATACTTTCGGAAACACTGGCCGGATCACCCCGGAATACGCAGCCAACCCCACGATAGCGTCCCCGTTCGGGTGCAACCCAGAATTCACCATGATATGCGGCCGTGCCCGCAATACGATGCGTACCCGGCGTTGCACGAAACCGCGATGTCGTCAGATTGACCCCGGGCAGCGGCGGTGGGAACGCCCGAAATTGGCGCATCATATAACTGCTGAGCGGACGTCCAGACAGGCGGATGCGCTTGGATGCCTACGTGTGGATCAGTGCC
>CALGTJ010000390.1 GCA_937901435.1 uncultured Rhodobacter sp.
TGCGCGCGTACCACCGACACACCAAGCGTCATGGTTAGGTGAAATCGCGTAAGCATCACCTGCAGTGTAAGTAGCTTCGGAACCATCGTCACAGACACAATGAATAGTGCCTTCTACGATGATACCAGTGTGCGTCGCTTGACAGCTCGGGGTACCCACAATTGGTTTGATGTCGGCAGACCACTTCCAATCTGGCGCGAGCGTCAACTTCATTATCCGCTGACCGAGCACGTTAACGGCTTCCATGCGTGCATTCGGCATGTCCTTAGATTCGTCGGCTTGAGACGCGAAGTTTTTTACTTCTATTGGCATGGTGGATATCCTATTTAGAGTCGGCCCATTTACGCGGAGTATGCCTTTTCAGGCTGCTTGAGTGATTGCGAAGAACTCGCTAGAACGTCTCCCCGAGAAGTCATAGTGCCAATCCCACATACAGCAGGGCAGTACATGTGAATGCCGTTAGCCATGCAACGGTTCGCAACCAAACAATTCCGAGGGCGTAGAGCGCGACGTATGCGATGCGTGCGATCAGAAAGAATAGCATCAGTTGATTAGAAAAATTGGATGCAGATTCGGATAAGTGGGTCATCAGAACGGCAGGTGATATTAAAGCGAGTGCAAGTAGCGAGTTATTTGTGGCGCGCTCCAATCGTCCTGCAAGCCCTGTCAGAACGAGATTTTCTCGATTTCCGGCAAGCGTCGATAGTCCGACCTGTTGGGCCGCTGCTACGACTTGTGCCAAGATTACCAAAATGACGATCAACCCGTAGAACGCCAAGTAGAGCATAAAGTCTTGCATATGGTTGTCCTCCGCTCCGTCAGTTTCGACTGTGCCTAAAGGATGCCAGCAATCTTCGTGATTGAACGCATGTCGATTTCAAGCCCGTTCATCAGTTGCCCAAACTCAGGGCTGGCAGCCAAAGCGTCGTATGTTCTTTCGATCGCCGACATGTCAGGATAGGTTACGCCCAGCATGTAGGTGCCAAGATCAGAACCGGTGAGTGTTTGTCCCATGCGCATAGTTTGGGCGCCTGATGATTTGAATATGGGCGCGGTCTTGTTGAGCAAATCCAACATCGCTGTTTCATCCAGTGTCCGGCGATGTGCTCTTGTCAGCATCAGATACTTTGGCATGGGTTCAAACTGTGGCTCGAACTCGATCGGTTTTCCTCGAAATATATTTCGTGCAAAAGGCGCTACACTGTGGTCGTTGATCAAACGCGAATATGCCGAGGACTGAGGGATCATATTCATAATCTCCTCAAATCCTCGCAAATCCTCGAAGAACTGAACGAATACCAAAGCTCCGGGATAGCGGCCTGAGATCACGCTTCCATAGGTGACACGAACCGCACCATTTTGTCGGCAGTCTTGAGCAAAATGCGCCATATCTTCCAGGGCGGCTGATTTGCTTTCTGGGGGACAAGTTGCTGCTGTGATTGCAATATATTTCGGTGTCGACATGCGAAAGCCTCCAGCTAAGTTAGGAATTGGTCAGGTCTAAACCTTCGTGAAATGAGGTTGACGCAGTGCTGATACGCAGTCTAGTCTGAATGTCAGAGTGGTTTTGCGGGTGCGATATGCTAGTGGTCTGAACGAGACGGAGGAGTCCGTTTCGGGATTCCCAGGTCCGGGCTTGTGTGCGAGTCTCTGGAGATGCGCACCGGTGTCTGTTTCAGCGTCTCGTCCAGCGACCGTCAGCGATTGGAAGCGATCGTCGCGGATGGCAACCGCCCCCAGAAGCATGTCTGGCGGGCCCGGATCATTCTCCTGAGCGACGCCGGGCTCGGCACCGCCGCGATCATGGCGGCGACGGGCAAGTCGAAGACCTGTGTCTGGCGCTGGCAGGAGCGGTTCATGGAGGAAGGCGTCGATGGCCTTCTGTGTGACAAGACCCGGCCGCCCGGCATTCCGCCGACGCCGCCCGACAAGGTGGCCGAGATCGTGCGGCTGACCCAGGAGCCGCCGTCGCACGAGGCAACGCACTGGACGCTGCGGGCGATGGCGGAGCGCGTGGGCGTCGCGCCCTCGACGGTGCGGGGGATCTGGAAAGCACACGGGCTGAGCCCGCATCGCTGGCGCGCGTTCAAGCTCTCGAACGACCCGAAGTTCGTGGACAAGCTGACCGACGTGGTGGGCCTCTATGTCGATCCGCCCGCGCATGCCGTGGTCCTGTCGGTGGATGAAAAGTCCCAGATCCAGGCGCTGGACCGCACCCAGCCAGGCCTGCCAATGAAGAAGGGCCGGGCCGGCAGCATGACGCACGACTACAAGCGGAATGGGACGACCACGCTGTTCGCGGCGCTGAACGTGCTCGACGGGACCGTGATCGGCCGGAACATGCAGCGCCACCGCCATCAGGAGTTCATCCGCTTCCTCAACGAGATCGAGCGCAGCGTCCCGACCGGCAAGGAAATCCACGTGATCCTCGACAACTACGCGGCCCACAAGCACGCCAAGGTCCTTGCCTGGCTCGAGCGGCATCCGCGCTGGACCTTCCACTTCGTGCCCACCAGCTGCTCCTGGCTGAACGCCGTCGAGGGCTTCTTCGCCAAGCTGACCAGGCGTCGCCTGCAGCGCGGGGTGTTTCATTCCCTCGTCGATCTCCAGGCCGCCATCAACCGCTTCATTACGGAGCACAACGCGACCGAGGCGAAGCCATTCCGATGGACCGCTGACCCCGACCGCATCATCGCTGCCAGAAACCAAGGGTTCCAAACGTTGGATTCAATCCACTAGATTTAAACATCGTCGAAAAAGAGATGTGCCCGATAGGGCTGGCAGGACACCTGCTTGTTGACAAATGGGTGCCGGTTATCATCCGCGACATCGCATTGTTTGATCGACGCGGCTTCAACGAGATTTTGAAAAATAATCGTGAAGGTATTTCCTCGGCGTCGCTTGCGTCACGCCTACAATACATGGTGCAGCTGAACCTACTGCACGTCGACAAAACAGACGATCATGCACAGAAGAAGCTCTATTTCCTTACTGAAGCAGGCATCGCATTTGTGCCTATATTGTTTCACTTAGCCCGGATTATTCACCACGGTCGGTTGGCGGCTGCGGTATGAGAGTGATCC
>CALGTJ010000391.1 GCA_937901435.1 uncultured Rhodobacter sp.
TTTCCCTGCGCCAGAAACGCCAGTAATTTCGGCCGAATCTGTGCGCCATTATGATCATGATAGGCCAAAAGCGGTCTGTCGCCCAACGCAATACCGTGAATATCCAGCAGCCGACGCATCGTTCTTGTATCCTCGGCAGCGATTACATCGGCACTGGCCAGAATATCAAGTGCGCGCAGAGTGATATCGCGGGCCGTGCCAATAGGTGTTGCAACAAAATACAATCCCGCCGGTAATTTTTCTATTCTGTGATTCACATCTGGACCCATCTTTTTTGACCTCTATGATTGGCGCAAATTCTCCGGCGGCGATACCGGAAACGTAAAAAAGGAGTGGCTTTAATGCGGTTTGATGTGTTTTCTTTGATCCAAAGCTGTCGTGGGCGGTTTGCAGCGGCGGCAGCGGGAAGCGCCTTGGCTCTGGTGGCCAGTTGCACCTCCACCACGGGGCCTACAGGCGTCTCTGACGGCCCAATGATAGACCCGACACAGCCCGTGCAGGTTGCGCTGCTGATCCCCAAAAGTTATAAAGAAACCGCCTCCATCGCGACCAGTCTTGAACAGGCCGCGCAAATGGCCATCGCAGATCTGGGGGATATACGTATTGATCTGCGGGTGTTTGACACCGCTGGCAAACCCGAGCAGGCCGCATCGGTTGCGCGTCAGGCCGTACAGGAAGGCGCAAAGATTATCCTTGGTCCGCTGCTGGCCGAAAACGCCAAAGCGGTTGGCGCTGCGGTGGCCGACAGTGGCGTGAACGTGTTGAGTTTCTCCAACAATGCCTCGATTGCCGGCAAAAATGTGTTTGTGCTTGGTCCGACGTTTAACAATACCGCAAACCGCTTGGTCAGCTATGCCGCCAGTCAGGGTAAAACCAAAGCGGTCATCGTACACCCCAGAACCCTTGAGGGTGAACTGGGCAAAGCCGCATTGGAAAATGCCGCACAATCCAGCCCGTTGGAGATCGCCGCGATCGAGGCGTTTGAGTTTTCACAAAAAGGTGTGATCGATTCTGTTGCACGAATCAAAGACAGCGTGATCGAAACCAAAGCTGACACCCTGTTTCTAACTTCAAATACCGCACGGGCCCTACCACTGTTGGTACAGCTGCTTCCCGAAGCCGGGATAAACCCGCAAGAAGTTCAGTATATCGGCCTATCACGCTGGGATATTCCACGTCAGATTCTAGAATTACCGGGCGTTCAAAACGGTTGGTTCACCAGCCCAAGCAGACAGGTCAGCGCAAGCTTTAAAACCCGCTTTGCCGAAGGTTATGGATCCCCGCCCCACCAATTGGCCGGATTGGCCTATGACGGGCTTGCAGCGATCGGCGCGCTGGTCAGCACAGGTCAGAAAAATGCCGTCACCAAAACAGCGCTCACACAAGCTTCGGGATTTCAGGGTGTCAGCGGCGTGTTCCGGTTGCTGGCCGACGGCACCAACGAGCGTGCACTCGCAATCGCCAAAATCGAACGCAAAAAAGTTGTTCTGATTGATGCGGCCCCCGTAAGCTTTGGCAGGGTCTGGTTTTGACACATAATGCGCTTAATAGCCCGTGATGAGCGATCCCGATACCACGCAGAGCGCCGCCACATATTTTGACGAAGCAGCGCTTTTGGCAAAAATTGCAACGACACTGTCCGGATTGCAAGACGAGCGCGAGAAACGCGCGGCGGTGGTGACAGAGCTGCGCGCCGTGCGCTTGTCTGCTCTGACCACAATAGAGGCAGACCTCGCCGCCGCGCCGCTGGCTGCGCGGGCCGCAACCCGGGCTTATTCTCAACTGACCGATTGTCTAGTGCGAACCGCTTATCATCTTGCTCAAGATATCTTTCATCCCGCCCCGAACCCAACCAGCGCAGAGCGTCTGGCCGTTATCGCAGTCGGGGGCTATGGCCGTGGCGAAATGGCACTGCACTCTGATGTCGATCTGCTGTTTTTGACGCCGTACAAAATGACCGTCTGGGCTGAGAGCGTCATTGAAACCATGCTGTATATCCTGTGGGATTTGCGGCTCAAGGTCGGACACGCATCCCGCAATATCCGCGACTGCATTCGTCTGGGATCAGAAGACTTCACCATCCGCACTGCAATGCTGGAACAGCGGTTTTTGTGCGGCGACGCCGCGCTGGCCACAGAACTTGAGGAAAAACTCTGGCAGGATCTGTTTCAGGGCACCGAGCGCGAATTTATCGAGGCCAAGCTTGAAGAGCGCGAAGCACGCCATGAAAAACAGGGCGGGCAACGCTATCTGGTAGAGCCTAACGTAAAAGAGGCCAAGGGCGGCTTGCGTGATCTGCAATCGCTTTACTGGATAGCTAAATATGTCTTTCGCATCACCAGTACTGACGACCTTGCGGACTTGGACGTGTTTCGCCCCGATGAATTTGCCAGGCTAGAGAAAGCCGAAAATTTCCTCTGGGCCGTGCGCTGCCACCTACATCTGACAACCCGGCGCGCCATGGATATGCTGACCTTTGATCTGCAGGTCGAAATCGCCGAGAAACTTGGCTACCGCGATAAAAACGGGCGCCGTGCGGTAGAACATTTTATGCAAAGTTATTTTTTGCACGCCACCGCCGTTGGCGATCTCACGCGGATCTTCCTGACCTCACTGGAAGCGTCTCATGCCAAAGCCGCGCCATTGCTTCAGCGCATTTTTACCCGCAAGCCCCGCCCACCCGATGGCTTTAAAGTGGTGCATAATCGTCTGGCCATCGGTGATGAGACGCTTTTCCTCACCGACAAACTTAATCTGCTGCGCCTGTTTGAAGAGGCGCTGCGCACCGGATTGTTGATCCACCCTGATGCAATGCGGCTGGTCACAGCCAACCTCAATCTTGTCGATGACGCGATGCGCAACGACAAAACTGCAGGGCGCATTTTTCTTGACCTCCTGCTCAAACACGGCAATCCCGGACGGGCTTTGCGGCGCATGAACGAACTGGGCATTCTGGCAAAATTCATCCCGGAATTCCAACCAATCGTGGCAATGATGCAATTCAACATGTACCATCACTATACGGTCGACGAGCATACCATCCAATGTCTTACCAATCTGGCGCAGATTGAACGCCGCGAACTGATAGAAGAACTTCCCCGCCCCAGCCATATCCTTAAAACCGGCCTGAACCGAAAAG
>CALGTJ010000392.1 GCA_937901435.1 uncultured Rhodobacter sp.
CAGACCTTCGCGGGTCGCGCAGCATTGGTCAAAGTGGGCTCGAACCGATCATTCTCGTCTCGCGCCGCGAGACTCACAAACTGCGTATATGAGAGCAACAGGCCCACTCGGTCGAGCGGGCCTGTTAGGGTTTCGTTTGACCCAGACCTTAGTTCGGGATGGTGCCTGTCATGCCTTCGACATAAAAGTTCATGCCAGCCAGCGTGCCGTCGTCGGCCACTTCGCCCTCTGCCAGCCAGTCGCTGCCGTCCTGCTTTTTCAGCGGGCCGGTGAAGGGGTGATAGGTGCCTGCCACGATGGCATCGACCATGCCCTGGGCTTCGGCGCGCACGTCTTCGGGGATGACGTCGCTGAACGCACCGATGCCGACCATGCCCTGTTCGATGCCGTCCCATGTCATCGAGGTTTCCCATGTGCCGTCGATCACGGCCTGAGTGCGCAGAATGTAATAGGGGGCCCATTCGTCAATGATCGACGAGATGCGCGGGGCGGGGCCGTATTCGGCCATATCCGCCGCCTGACCAAAGCCCAAGCCGCCTGCGTCCTTCAGCTTGGCGAGCGGTGCGGTCGAGTCTGTGTGAGCCAGAACCACGTCAACGCCCTGATCCAGCAGGGCCTGCGTGGCGTCGGCTTCTTTGGCGGGGTCGAACCATGTCGAGACCCAGACAACGCTAAGCTCTACATCCGGATTTGCCTTCTTGGCGTGGATGAAAGTGCTGTTGATGCCACGAATGACCTCGGGGATCGGGAAGGAGGCGATATAGCCGATCTTGTTGGTCTTGGTCATCTTGCCTGCCAAATGGCCCATGACCGCACGACCTTCATAGAAACGCGCAGAATAGGTCGCCACATTCGGGGCAGTCTTATAGCCGGTGGCGTGCTCGAATTTCACATTGGGGAATTTCTTGGCGACGTTGATGGTCGGATCCATGTAGCCAAACGAGGTTGTAAAGATCAGATCGACACCGGACAGCGCCATCTGGGTCATCACGCGCTCTGCGTCGGCCCCTTCGGGCACGCTTTCCTGAAAGACAAATTCGATCTCATCCCCGAAATGCTCTGCCATCTTGAGGGCGCTTTCGTGGTGGTGCTGCGACCAGCCGCCGTCATTCTTTGGCCCGACATAGATAAAGCCGACCTTGGTCTTGTCCTGCGCAAAGGCCGCGCCCGCCAGACCAAGCGCCAGAACCGCGCTTGTCAAAAGTGAGGTGATCCTCATGAACTCATTCTCCCCAGTGTCGCAAACTTTGTGTTCGCAGTTGATATTCTGCCTCTAACTTGAGGCGTGGAAACTTTTCGCCAGTGCTGCAGGCGCGTTCTGGCTGGCCCGACCCTTGCCCGAAGACATGATCACAAGCACAAGGATTGTTATCAGATAGGGCGACATGGACAAGACCTGCACCGGAACGTCCAGCCCTGCGGCCTGCAAATTCAACTGCAAGACCGTGACACCGCCAAAAAGATAGGCCCCCAGCAGAACGCGCATGGGTTTCCAGCTGGCAAAGACCACGATGGCCAGCGCGATCCAGCCCGCACCTGCGGTCATGCCCTCGGTCCATTGCGGTACGCGGATCAGGCTAAGGTAGGCCCCGCCTAGCCCCGCGCAGGCCCCGCCGAACATGATTGCCAGCAGCCGCACGCGCACCACCTTGTAGCCCAGCGCATGCGCGGCATCATGGCTTTCCCCCACCGCGCGCAGGATCAGCCCGGCGCGGGTGAATTTCAGAAAGGCCCAGACCGCGACGACGAGGGCGAGGCTGAAATAGACCATCAGATCATGCTGCAACAGGATGCGCCCGATCACCGGAATATCCGCCAACGCACCCAGATCGACCTTGCTGGTCGGGGGTGGCGTGACGCCGGAATAGCTTTGCCCGATCATCGCGGACAGCCCCAGCCCGAACAGGGTCAGTGCAAGTCCTGTCGCCACCTGATTGGACAGCAGATACTGCGTCAGAACCCCGAACAGCAGCGACAGCAGCGCGCCGCCAATCGCGGCCCCGATAAAGCCCAGCAGAGGGTTTTGGGTTTCGACAGCCACGGCAAAGCCGCAGATCGCGCCGGTGATCATCATCCCCTCGACCCCAAGGTTCAGAACACCCGCCTTTTCCACCACCAGCTCGCCAAGGGCAGCCAGCAGGATCGGCGTTGCGGCGACCATCAGCGAGGCAATAAGGATCAGCGGGTTGATTGCAGAGAGATCCATCATGCGGCTCCTGTTTTTTCGGACCCGTGGCCGATGCGTATCCGGTAATTCGACAACACATCCACCGCCAGAAGGAAGAACAGCAGCATCCCCTGAAACGCCTGTATCGCGGCGGCAGGCAGGCCCAGCATGAATTGCGCCAGTTCGCCGCCAATGTACGTGAGCGCCATCAGCAACCCGGCCAGCAGGATGCCGACAGGGTGCAAGCGGCCCAGAAAGGCGACGATAATGGCGGTAAACCCATAGCCACTGTTGAAATCGATGCTGATCTGCCCGGCAGGTCCGCTGACCTCGAAAAACCCCGCCAATCCGGCCAAAGCACCCGAGGTGCCAAGGCAAAAGATCACCAGCAGTTTAGGTTTCACCCCGGCAAATCGCGCGGCTCGGGGACTCTCGCCTGTCAGGCGAATTTGATACCCCAGCATGTGACGGTTCAGCAGGATATAGGCAAAGATCACCGCGATGAAGGCCGCGACCACGCCCCAGTGCATGCCTGTTCCCGTGATCAGTTCAGGATTGCTGAGCGCGTCGATCTGACCAAGGTTGCGACTGCCGGGAAAGCCTCCGCCCTCGGGATTGCGCAACAATCCCAAGGCCATGGACGCCAGTAGCTGTTCAGCCACATAGACCAGCAGCAGCGAGACGAGGATTTCATTGGTGTTGAAATAGGTCTTGAGGATCGCCGGGATCATCGCCCAGGCCCAGCCGCCCAACGCCCCGGCCATCACCATCAAGGGAAAGATCCACGCCGACTCTGACGGATAAAACGCCAGCCCCACGCCCGCGCCACAGATTGCCCCCAGGATGTACTGCCCCTCGGCCCCGATATTCCAGATCCCGGCGCGAAAGCCCAACGACAGGCCAATGGCGATCAGGATCAGCGGCCCGGCCTTGACCAGCAATTGCGGGCGGGAAAACGCTTTGAACTGTTCGTTGAACAGCGGATCCCAGAAAATCGTGCGGATGGCCTCGAACGGGTTCTTGCCAAGGGCTGCAAACAGGATGCCCCCCGCGATCATCGTCAGCAGCACCGCGACAACGGGCGTGAACACGATCCATGCCTTTGACGGCTGCGGGCGTTTTTCCAGCCGGATCATGGCGCGACCTCACGCATTGCTAATCTCCAGATCATGTGCGCCCCCCATCATCAGCCCGATTTCATCCACGGTCAAACCCTTGATCGGGCGCGGCGCACTAAGGCGTCCGGCGTTCAGCGCGGCAAAACTGTCAGAGATTTCCATCAACTCATCCAGATCCTGACTGATCACCACAACTGCGGCGCCACCAGCGGCCAGATCCAGCAAAGCCTGCCGGATCGCAGCGGCGGCAGAGGCATCAACGCCCCAAGTGGGCTGGTTCACGACCAGACAGAGGGGCCGCTGCAAAATCTCGCGCCCGATGACAAATTTTTGCAGGTTGCCACCGGACAGCGCGCGCGCGGCGACATCCGGCCCCGGCGTGCGCACGTCAAATTCGGCGATGATCTTTTCCGCGAACGCGCGGGTGGCAGGCCATTTGAGAAACCCATTCGTGACCAGATTTTCACGGATCGCCCCGGTCAGCAGGGCGTTTTCCGTCAGGCTCATATCCGGGGCAGCGGCATGGCCCAGCCGCTCTTCCGGTGCTGTCAGCAACCCCAGCGCCCGCCGCGCGTTGGGGCCAAGGTGACCGATCCCGACGTCGTTCAGCTTGACCGCATCAGTCGTTGCAAGCGCCTCGCCCGACAAGGCGGCCAGCAGTTCGTCCTGCCCATTGCCCGCCACACCGCCGATGCCCAGCACGTCGCCCGCCCGCACAGTGATCGTCACATCCTTCAAGGACGTGCCAAAGGGGTTGGACGAGGCGACACTCAGACCCCTCAGATCCAGCACCACCTCGCCGGGGGCCTCGGCCTTGCGGCTGGGGGTATGAAGCGTACTGCCCACCATCATCTCGGCCATGGACCGCGCAGATTCGGCGCGCGGATCACATTCGCCCACCACCTTGCCCCGCCGCAGGACAGTCGCCGCCTCGCAGAGCGATTTGATCTCTTCCAGCTTGTGAGAAATATAGAGGATAGAGGTGCCTTCGGATTGCAATTTGCGCAATGTTTCAAAGAGGATACCGACCTCTTGCGGGGTCAGGACACTGGTCGGTTCATCCATGATCAGCAGCTTGGGGTCTTGCAGCAGGCAGCGAATGATCTCGACCCGCTGACGCTCTCCGGCAGACAGATCGCCGACCAGACGGGACGGGTCCAGAGGCAGACCATAGGCCTCTGACACCTCGCGGATCCGCTGCGCCAAAAGCCGCTGTTTTGGCGGGTCTTCCATCCCCAAGGCGACATTTTCGGCCACGTTCAGCGCCTCGAACAGGGAAAAATGCTGAAACACCATGGCGACGCCGCTGGATCGGGCGGCATGGGGCGTGGGCGGGGCAAATTCGGTGCCGTTCAGCGTCATCGTGCCACTGTCAAGACGCACAAGACCGTAGATCATCTTGACCAGCGTCGACTTGCCCGCGCCATTTTCGCCCAGCAGCGCGTGGATCTGGCCCTTGCCGATGTCAAAGGACACATCGTCATTTGCGATGACACCGGGATAGGCCTTGGACAGGCCGTTGATGGTCAGCAGCGGGGTCATGCGCGTCTCTCTCTTTCAGAGGCTTGTGCCTTTGTGCGGCCCAGCAACTCAGCCGCGACGCCTATTGCGATGGCTTGCGGGTGTTTGCCCAAGGCAGGCTGTCCGATGGGACAGGCGATCTGGTCGATATGCACGGGATCATGGCCCAGACCCGCAAGCCGGGTGCGAAACCGCGCCCATTTGGTGGCTGACCCGATCAGCCCGGCATAGCGAAACCCGTGCCCCAACAGCGCGTGGCAGATCTCTAGGTCCATCTTGTGCGAATAGGTCAGCACCAGATGTTCGGCCTCTGGTGGGGCATAGCGCAGCACATCAGGCGGATTTGACGCCACCAGTGGTGTGACATTCTGTGGGATTTCCGGGGGAAATCGATCTGCGCCGGTATCGACCCAGGTGATCGCCAGATCCGGCAGGTCCGCCAAGACATTGACCAGCGCGCGCCCCACATGGCCCGCACCATAGATCCAGAGTGGGCGGGTGGTGGTAAGCAGGGGCTCGATCAGCCAATCGTCCAGACAAAGCGGTCGCGCGACACCCTCTTTGACCACGCGTTCGACGCTATGTGGTCGGGTTCCGCCCGCTGCCATGATCGGTGTTGTGACGGGAAATTTTGTCGGGAGGCGATCGCTGCGATACCATTGATACGATAGCGTTACAGAGCCGCCGCAACACTGCCCCACCGCCGGGCCAAGCGCATAGATCTTGGCCACATGGGGGATCTGCCGTTCGATAATCTTGCGCGCGTAGTGCGCCGCCTCATATTCCAACGCGCCGCCGCCGATGGTGCCGGATTGCCCGCCTGTCTCTTGTCCTGCCCAAACCAGCATCGTGGCCCCCACCTCTCTGGGGGCAGAGCCTTTGACAGCGGCCACAACCACGCGCACCACCTCGCCCTGCGCGGCGACGGCGCGTGTCAGCCCCTCAAGGTCAAAGCTCATACGCGACTGACCCGGTTGATCGCCGCCAGCAGTCGTTCCGGCGTGGCGGGGGCGTCCAGCGCAGGATAGTCAGTTCCACAGGACGCGACAGCATCCGACAGGGCCAGCAGCGCGGAAATACCGTGCATAAAGGGGGGCTCTCCGACTGCTTTGGACCGATAGATCGTGTCCTCGCGGTTTTCAGTCTGCCACAGACTGACGTTGAAGATCACAGGCCGATCCGAACAAGCGGGAATCTTGTAGGTCGAGGGCGCATGAGTGCGCAGACGCCCCTGTTTATCCCAGACCAGTTCCTCTGTCGTCAGCCAGCCCGCGCCCTGCACATAGCCGCCCTCGATCTGTCCGATGTCCAGTGCCGGGTTCAGCGAGGCCCCCGCATCATGCAGGATATCGCAGCGCAGGATACGGTTCTCGCCAGTCAGAGTATCCAGCACCACCTCTGTCACCGCAGCGCCATAGGCAAAGTAGAAAAACGGTCGCCCCTCGCCCTTGATCCGATCCCAGGTGATGCGGGGCGTCTTGTAAAATCCTGTGGCCGACAGGCTGATGCGCGCCGAATAACAGGCCATCGCGGCCTCGGCAAAGCTGTACTCCGCCCCACCAACCCGCACCCTGCCATCGGCAAACTGCACCTCGTCGGGCTCGCATTGATGCTCATGCGCCAGATGCGCCGTCATACGCTCGCGGATCTCGTCACAGGCCGCTTTGACCGCCATCCCGTTCAGATCCGACCCGGACGATGCGGCAGTGGCAGAGGTATTGGGCACCTTGCCCGTATCCGTCGCGGTGATCTTGACCGCACTCACATCCACGCCAAACCGTGCCGCTGCCACCTGCGCCACCTTCTGGAACAGACCTTGCCCCATCTCGGTCCCCCCATGGTTCATGTGGATAGAGCCGTCCTGATACACATGAACCAGTGCGCCCGCCTGATTGAGATGGGTCAGCGTAAAGGAAATCCCGAATTTCACCGGCGTCAGCGCAATCCCCTTTTTCAGGATCGGATTGGAGGCGTTCCATTCTGCCACCGCCGCACGCCGCGCTTTATAGTCCGAGGTCTCCAGCAACGCGTCCAGCATCTCGCCCAGAATGAAATCTGTCACCTCCATCCCATAGGGCGTGGTTTGCGGCTTCATCTTGGTAGAAATACTCTCGGGGGGGCTCGCCTCTGGCGAGTGGGGGGCAGATGGCCCCCCTCCGACCTGACCAACAGCCTCGGCATAGAAATTCGCCCGCCGCACCTCGACTGGGTCGCGACCCAACGCGTGCGCCACATGATCCATCACCCGCTCGATCCCGAACATGCCCTGTGGCCCGCCAAAGCCGCGATAGGCGGTTGCGGATTGGGTGTGGGTCTTTAGCCTGTGCGAGGTGATCCGCGCGGCGGGTAAAAGATAGGCGTTATCAGCGTGCAGCATGGCGCGATCCGCCACCGGCAGCGACAGGTCCTGCGCCCAGCCACAGCGGCAGTATTGGGTGAAATCGACACCTGTCAGACGCCCATCGTCCTCAAATCCCACGCGGTAGGTGATCCGGAAATCATGCCGCTTGCCTGTGATCATCATGTCATCGTCGCGGTCATAGCGCATCTTGCAGGGCCGCCCGGTCATCGACGCGGCCACCGCGCAGGCCACCGCCAAAGCGTTGCCCTGACTTTCCTTGCCACCAAACCCCCCGCCCATGCGGCGTATTTCGACCCGCACCGCGTTCATTGGCACCCCCAGCGCCTCTGCCACCTTATGCTGGATCTCGGTCGGGTGCTGGGTCGAGCTGTGCACGACCATATCCCCGCCCTCTTGCGGCAGGGCCAGCGCGGCTTGGCCTTCGAGATAGAAATGCTCTTGCCCGCCCAGTTCCATGACCCCGTCGATGACATGGGTCGCCGCGGCGAGCGCCTGATCTATGTCGCCTTTCGAATAGATCCGCGGGCCGTCCTCGAACCGGCTGTCGGCGGCAATGGCGTCGTCAATCGTCAGGATCGCGGGCCGTTCTTCGTAAGACACCACAGCATGACGCGCGGCCTTGCGCGCGGCCAGATGGGTCGCGGCGACAACGGCAAACAGGGGCTGGCCAAGGTAAAACACCTCATCCACCGCCAGCAAAGGTTCGTCATGGGCGGACGGAGAGACGTCATTGGCAAAAGGCAGATCCTCGGCGGTCAGCACCGCGACGACACCGGGTGCGGCGCGCACAGCGGTCAGATCCATCGCGGCGATACGGCCCCGTGCGATCTCTGACGTGCCAAAGGCCAGCGACAGGCAATTCGCGGGCACTGGGATGTCGTCGACGTAGCGCGCGGCCCCGGTCACATGCAGGCGTGCGGCGTCATGGGGCAGGGGTTTTGAGACGCTCATTCGTTCGCCTCCGGCAAAACCATCATGGCGCGACCTCCAGAACCCGTGTGGCCGCGCCCAGATCCTCCAGAAAATAGCGGGTCAGCATGTTGCGCGCGGTCTCAAGGCGATAGGCGGCAGAGGCGCGCATGTCCGACATCGGCGCGAAATCCAGCGCCCATGCGTCATAGGCGGCGCTGATGGTGTCTTCGTGCCACGGCTTGCCGATCAAAGCCTGTTCCACGTGCGTCGCGCGCTTCGGCGTGCCTGCCATGCCACCAAAAGCGATGCGGACGTCTGTCACGGTATCGCCCGTGACCGTGATATTGAAACAGCCACAGACCGCAGAGATATCCTGATCGAACCGCTTGCTGAGTTTGTAACAGCGCAGCCGATCCGCTTGACGTGGAAAGCTGACGGCCTCGACGAATTCGCCTTTGGCGCGGTCCTGCTTGCCGTAGTCGATAAAGAAATCCTCTAGCGCAATCTCGCGCCGCATATCGCCATGGCGCAGATGCAGGGTGGCCCCCAAAGCGATCAAGGCAGGCGGGCTGTCCCCGATGGGCGACCCATTGGCGATATTGCCACCGATCGTGGCGGCGTTGCGGACCTGAACAGAGCCATAGCGGCGCAGCATTTCGGCGAAATCCGGGTGCAGGTCTTGCATCGCCTCCCAGACCTCGCTTATCGAGGTCACAGCCCCGATGCGCACCTGATCCTCGGTGATGACGATGCCTTTCAGATCATGGCAGGCGGTCAGAAACGCGACCTTCTTGAGATCTCGCAGGGATTTCGTGACCCAAAGACCCACATCCGTCGCGCCACCGATCAACACCGCGTCCGGGTTGTCCGCATACCAATCCGCCAGTGCGTCGCTTGAGTGCGGCATGGCGTAGGGTGTGTGCTCTGTTGTTACCGCCGCGTCCAATACGGTCAGATCCTCTGTCATCCACTCAGGCACAGGGTGATCCGCCGCCGCCTCTGCCGCGCGGATAATAGGGGCGTACCCCGTACAGCGGCACAGGTTCCCGGCAAGCTGGTCGTTGAAATCCTGCCGCCTGTTTTTATGTGCCACCGCCATCGAGGCGATGAACCCCGGCGTGCAAAACCCGCATTGCGAGCCGTGATGATCGACCATCGCCTGCTGCACCGGGTGCAGCGCCCCGTCCGGGCCGCTGATCCCCTCGACCGTGCGCACCGCTTTGCCCTCTAGCTTGGGCAGGAACAGGATGCAGGCGTTCAACGCGCGCGCGCCGTTCTCTTCGTCGGTGATCGTAACGGTGCAGGCACCGCAATCGCCCTCGTTGCAGCCTTCTTTCGTCCCAACCAGCCCGCGCGTTTCCCGCAGCCAATCCAGCAAGGTCGTCGTCGGGGTCGCCCCCCCGGTTCCAAAACTGACGCGGGTAGGTTTGCCGTTCAGCAAAAACGCGATGTCGCGCATTACATGTCCGATGCCGCTTTCTGTTTGCGCAAAGTTGCCTTTGCCCTGCCCCTGATCCGATGCGGCGGAAAATCCAAGGCTCTGTCGGTTCAGCAAAGCCTTGAAATTGCCGTTTGGCAAGGCTTTGGCCGAAATTTATGGCATGAGACGCCTGTTTTGTGGGCAGGCATTGGGGCGAAAGGTATATTGACAGGCTTTCGGAAAATTAACCACGCGACAGCAAAGCTTGTGCTAAGCTTGGCTGGTCCGGATCCTGTGAAAGGTCTTCTGCAACATGCTGCAACGCGAATCCTATCCTATTTCCAAGATTTATGTGCCTGCCAAGCGGGCCAAGACGCTGGACCCTGCCAAGGTGCAGGAACTGGCCGAGGCCATGTTGGAAGACGGGCAGACGACCCCGATCCGCATTCGCGCAGATGGAGATCGCTATGTGCTGATCGAGGGTCTGCACCGCCTTGAGGCGCTGAAGGCGCTGGGTGAAGAGACGGTTGACGGCTATCTGACGCAAGCCCGACTGCACTAGCTGCATGGCATTGCCTTTTCTGTGTGACAGGTTGGGGGGTCTGCCCCCAAACCCCTGCCCCAAATAACCGGAGTATTTTTGCCAAGATGAAGCGGGGTGTCGTGATCCCCTTTTTCCGGGCGTGGCTTTTCCAAAGGGTCAAGAGATCGACCGATCCATTTGGCCGGGCGGGGTAAGTCTTGGATATGAAGGGTGCGAAAAAATCCCCGCACGAAGGGGTTGGCGCATCGTGGCGCTTTCCCTCGCGCAGGGCTTGCGATAGCTTTGCACCATGACCAGCGCACCCAGCTTTATCCACCTTCGTCTTCACACCGAATATTCGTTGCTTGAGGGCGCGATGCCGGTCAAGAAACTGCCCGGGCTCTGTGCGGCAAACGGGATGCCTGCCGTTGCTGTGACCGATACGAACAATATGTTCGCGGCGCTGGAGTTTTCCGAGGGCGCGTCAGGGTCCGGCATCCAGCCGATTGTCGGCTTGCAGATGGATCTGACCTTTGATCCCGCCGCGCCGGGGGAAAAGCCGCGCCCGCCTGCGCCGCTTGTGCTGTTGGCGCAGAATGAGGTTGGGTATGGTCACTTGATGAAGCTGAACTCTTGCCTTTACCTCGAAACCGGGGGCGAGGTGCCGCAGGTTAAGGTCGATGAATTATGCGGCCTCTCTGACGGCCTGATCTGCCTGACCGGGGGGGCGGAGGGGCCGCTTGGCAAGCTTGTGCAAGAGGGGCAGATCGCCAAGGCCGAGGCGCTTTTGACTCGGTTGATTGATGCGTTCGGGGACCGTTTGTATGTCGAAGTGCAACGCCACCCGCAGGACGACAAGACCCCGCCAGAGGCCGAGCGTCTGACAGAGCAGTGGTTCGTCGAAACTGCCTATGCCAAGGACCTGCCGCTGGTCGCCACCAATGACGTTTATTTCCCGAAATCAAGCATGTACGAGGCCCATGACGCGCTGATCTGCATCGCGGAAGGCGCCTATGTGGACCAGCAGGAGCCGCGCCGTCGCCTGACCCCGCAGCACTATTTCAAATCACCTGCCGAGATGGTGGCGTTATTCGCGGACCTTCCCGAGGCGATTGAAAATACCGTCGAAATCGCCCGCCGCTGCGCTGTGAAATCCGAAAAGCGCGCGCCCATTCTGCCAAAGTTCGCCGATAACGAGATCGAGGAACTGCGCCGTCAGGCCAAAGAAGGCTTGGTCGAACGGCTCAAGGTCATTCCGCACGCGACCTCGGTCGAAGACTATGAGGCGCGGCTTGAATTCGAGCTGGGTATCATCGAGGGCATGGGCTTTCCCGGCTATTTCCTGATCGTGGCCGACTTTATCAAATGGGCCAAGGACAATGACATTCCGGTCGGCCCCGGTCGTGGGTCTGGTGCGGGCTCGCTGGTGGCCTATGCGCTGACCATCACCGACCTTGACCCGCTGCGCTACTCGCTGCTGTTCGAACGCTTCCTGAACCCGGAACGTGTGTCGATGCCGGATTTTGACATCGACTTTTGCATGGATCGCCGCGAAGAGGTCATTCGCTACGTCCAGCAAAAATATGGTCGCGACATGGTCGGGCAGATCATCACCTTTGGGGCGCTGTTGTCCAAGGCGGCGGTGCGCGACGTGGGGCGCGTGTTGCAAATGCCCTATGGCCAGGTCGACCGCATTTCAAAAATGATCCCGGTCGAAGGCGTCAAACCGGTCAGCATCGAAAAGGCGCTGGCGGACGAGCCGCGCCTGCGCGAAGAGGCCAAGAACGAAGAGGTCGTCGCGCGTTTGCTTGACTACGGTCAGCAACTCGAAGGGCTGCTGCGCAACGCCTCGACCCATGCCGCCGGTGTGGTGATCGGCGACCGTCCGCTCGATGAACTGGTGCCCCTGTACCAAGACCCCCGATCCGACATGCCCGCCACTCAGTTCAACATGAAATGGGTCGAACAGGCGGGGTTGGTGAAATATGACTTCCTTGGCCTCAAGACGCTGACAGTCATCCAGAACGCGCTCAACCTTATGAAATTGCGTGATATTCATATTGATATCGATGCCATCCCTCTGGATGACAAGCCGACCTACGACCTCTATGCCTCCGCCAAAACAGTCGCTGTGTTTCAGGTGGAATCCAGCGGTATGATGGACGCCCTGCGCCGGATGAAACCGGATTGCATCGAGGATATCATCGCGCTTGTGGCCCTCTACCGTCCCGGCCCGATGGAGAATATTCCGAAGTTCTGCGAGGTGAAAAACGGCCTCTCTGAACGCGACAATCTGCACCCCTCGATCGACCATCTGCTGGACGAAACCCAAGGTATCATCGTTTATCAGGAACAGGTGATGCAGATCGCGCAGGAAATGGCGGGCTATAGCCTTGGTGGTGCGGATCTTTTGCGCCGTGCCATGGGTAAGAAAATTCAGGCCGCGATGGATGCGGAAAAGCCGAAATTTCTCGCCGGGGCCGCCGGGAACGGTGTGGATAAGAAAAAGGCGACAGAGGTCTGGGACCTGCTCGATAAATTCGCCAACTACGGTTTCAACAAATCCCACGCTGCCGCCTACGCCGTGGTCAGCTATCAAACCGCCTATCTCAAGGCGAATTACCCGGTCGAATTCATGGCCGGCGTGATGAACTGCGATCTGCATCTGACGGATAAACTTGCCGTCTATGCAGAAGAGGTGCGTCGCCAGCTTCAGATCGAGATCATCCCGCCCTGTGTCAACCGCTCTGACGCCACCTTCAGCGTGCATGAGGGCAAGGTCGTCTATGCACTCGGCGCGCTGAAAAACGTTGGGGTCGAGGCGATGAAACTGATCACCGAGGCGAGGACGCCCAATCGGGCGGAAGAGCGGCCTTTTGTCAATCTCTTCGACTTTGCCCGACGCGTCGACCTGAAACGCGTGGGCAAGCGTCCCACGGAAATGCTGGCGCGTGCGGGGGCATTTGACCAACTTGATCCCAACCGCAACCGGGTCTTCCGCTCGCTGGATGCCCTCGTCAATTATTCCGCCGCGATCCATGATCAGCGCAATTCGAACCAGGTCTCTCTCTTTGGTGAGGCGGGCGACGACCTGCCTGAACCGAGGCTCTCGCCCGTCGATGACTGGCTGCCAAACGAGCGTCTCGCCGAAGAACACAAGGCCATCGGGTTCTACCTTTCCGGCCACCCGCTTGACGATTACATGGCCCCGCTCAAACGCAAAGGCGTGCTGACCCTTGCCGAACTTTCGGCGCAGGCCGAACGCGCGCCCACTATTGCCAAAATCGCAGGCTCTATTTCTGGCCGTCAGGAACGCAAATCTGCGCGCGGCAACCGCTTTGCCTTTGTGCAACTGTCTGATCCCAGCGGCCTTTACGAGGTCACCATCTTTTCCGATACGCTCGAGGCGTCGCGCGATATGCTGGAAACCGGCAACAACGTCGTCCTCACGGTCGAGGCGAATATGGAGGCCGACCAGCTTAAACTTCTTGCCCGTGCTGTCAGCCCCGTCGATGCCGTCGCGGCAGATGCAGGGTCCATGGGCATCCGCGTGTTTGTTGATCACGCCGCTGCTGTCACCTCTGTTGCCGCTCTGCTGGAAAAAGCCACATCAGAGGCAAAGAGCCACGCGCGCGGTCCGGTTCAACTTTGCCTGATGGCCCCCGACCTGCCCGGCGAGGTCGAGATTTCCCTCGGAGAGCGATTCCACGTCAACCCGCAGATCAAAGGCGCCCTCAAATCACTGGGCGGCGTTGTGACCGTTGAAGATGTATAGCGCGTAGTTATTCACCCGTGATTGGTGACATATCCATAGATTATCCCCCAATCGCCCCCGTTCCGCCGGTTGCCCCGCAGGCATGGTTAAAGCTATCAATGCGGGGGGGAGTATCCAGTGATACACATCAAACGCGCATTAAACAGCATAGATCCAGAGCGCATCGAGACCAAGTCTGCCTTGGTGATCGCGATGCTGACCGTCGTGATAGGCCTGTCTGCTTGCGGGGGTGCCCCTCTGCCATCGCGCCCCGCGCCGGGGCCTGATGTGGTGACGACCCTTGATGCGACGGCTGATGAGGAAACGTCTTTGGGTGCGATCGACGGTGCGATAGAATCCGCCGCAACCGCCGCAGAGACGGATACGCCTCTTTTGCTGCCAGCTCCTGCGCCAGAGGCAGATCCCCCCCGCCGGGGTCTTTTTGGCTTCTTGCGCCGAAATCAAGAGCAGGCCAGCTTGACGCCGCAGCCTTCACCAGAAACGAATTCCCTACAGACAACGCTTGCAGCCGTCGCGCCAGTTGATCCATCCGGCGGCCCGCAGGCTGCTGCTGGCAGAGTTTCGACAGCGCCCGCCCCGACAGAGGTGGTCGCGGCGGCAACAGCGCCAGACCAGACGCCCAAACAAACCCTGACCAACGAAGAACTTGCAAGGCTTGCGCTGGTCGAGCCGGAAAAGGCCGAAATAGTGAAACGTGCCGGGCTCTTTGGCTTTCTCAGGAACCGTACCCCGGCACAGCCGCCGACCCTGACCGCCACAGACCTCTATTCAGAGGAAAAGACAGAGTCCCTTGTGATCGCCGCTGCAGCCCCGCCCGCACCGGAACAACCGCGTGGCGGGCTGGCAGAGATGTTCAGTATGCGCGCAGAGGCCGCATCGCCCCCCAATCCCGGATTTGACCCAGAGGCCCGCAACAGCGGGCTGATCCCTTTTGGTGAGGTGATCAAGGTCTGCGGGCTTCCCAAGCGAGAGTTCGGCACCGAAGTCGCCCGCTCTGGCGGCAGCGGTGCCTTTCGCCTTTATGACACTGAACCGGTCAGCACGCTGCAACGTGCGCAATTCCTGACCGGGTTCAAGGATGGCTGCGCACGCCGGTTTACCGGGGCGCTGGCCCTGTTTGGCAGTTTCGATGTGCATGAGGCGAAACGCTATTCCAAGGGGAACAACACCCCCTATTCAAAGGTTGATCTGGCCTATGAGCGGGTGAAATCCAAAGTCTGTGGTGTGGGCCGGGGCAAACCCTGCCCGACAAACAAGGCAGAGCGGCTGTACCGCGAGGTCACATTTGTAACTGTCTATCGCGCCTTTGGCAGTTCGGGGGCGTGGATGGAAATGATGCTGCACAAGGGGGATCTGGTCGGCTACGCGACGCTGGATTCATAGGCTTTGGCGGCTATGTCTGACCTGGTTCCGGGTTACCAATGGGGCGGGCGTTGATCTGCCAAAGGCACGCTGCCGCCATTGTCGAACTCTCGCTCTGCCTCGCGGCCCATCAACATATCGACCCGACGGGCAAGCTGTGCAATCGTCGTTTCCTGCTTGGCAACCACATCCGACAACTCATCGACCGTCCGTTGCAGGTGGGCGTTCTGCTCTTCGAGATTTTGAAGTCTGCTGTCCGAATGCGTCATGCTGCCCGTCTACCGCGATCTGGCGCGGATTGTACAGCCTTGACGCCTGTCTTGCTCAAAGCGCACCCATCCGCTAGACCCCGCCACGAAGCGAGAAAACCCACTACAGACATCCACCGCAGAAGCAGCGAAAGCAGGTCATGGCCAAGGTCAAGAAACAACCTCGTCCCAAGGCGGAAACGCCCAAGGGATTCCGCGATTATTTTGGCGCCGAAGTGGCGCAGCGCAACGACATGCTTGCCAAGATCGCCGAGGTCTATCATCGCTACGGCTTTGACGCGCTGGAATCCTCTGCTGTCGAGACGGTCGAGGCGCTGGGCAAGTTCCTGCCTGATGTGGACCGCCCGAACGAGGGTGTGTTTGCGTGGCAGGACGACGACGAAAAATGGATGGCGCTGCGCTATGACCTGACCGCGCCTCTGGCACGGGTCTATGCCCAACACCGCAACGACCTGCCCACGCCCTATCGCCGCTACGCCATGGGTCCCGTCTGGCGCAACGAAAAGCCTGGACCGGGCCGGTTTCGCCAGTTCTATCAATGTGATGCGGATACGGTCGGAACGCCTACCGTGGCTGCTGATGCAGAGATCTGCGCAATGCTGGCCGATACGCTGGAGGCCGTCGGCATCCCGCGCGGGGACTACATCGTGCGGGTGAACAACCGCAAAGTGCTGAATGGTGTGATGGAGGTTGCGGGGATCTTGAATCCGTCTGATCCAGAGAAATTCGCATCCGAGCGCGGCATCGTCCTGCGTGCCATCGACAAGCTGGATCGGCTTGGCCCAGACGGCGTGCGCGCTTTGTTGGGCGAGGGGCGCAAAGACGAGTCTGGTGATTTCACCAAGGGGGCCGCTTTGAGTGGTTGGCAGGTGGATGTTGTTTTGAGTTTCTTGGAGGCTCAACAAGCATCCAATGGCGAAACGGTTGCTCTCTTGCGTGATATGATTGTTGCTGGTTCGAAAGTTGGCTTAGAAGGCGTTTCTGAGTTGGAAACCATGCGAGAGTTGCTTGATGCACAAGGCTACGGCCCCGACCGGATCGTTATCGACCCCTCCGTCGTCCGCGGCCTCGGCTACTATACCGGACCTGTCTTTGAGGCAGAACTCACCTTTGAAATTATGGATGAAAAGGGCCGTCCGCGTCAGTTTGGCTCTGTGGCCGGGGGGGGGCGTTATGACGATCTGGTGAAACGCTTCACCGGGCAAGAAGTGCCTGCGACGGGGGTGTCCATTGGCGTTGATCGCCTTCTCGCGGCGCTGCAAGCCAAGGGGCGTACTGGCGAGGCCAAGCTGGCCCCGGTGCTGATCACCGTGATGGATCGCGATCGGATGGCCGATTATCAGGCGATGGCGTCGGAATTGCGCAACGCAGGGATCCGCGCGGAGGTGTATCTGGGCAACCCCAAGAACTTTGGCAATCAGTTGAAATACGCCGATACGCGCGATTGTCCGCTGGCGGTGATCGAGGGCTCTGACGAGAAAGAGCGCGGCGTTTTGGTGGTCAAGGATCTGGCGCTGGGTAAGAAACTGGCGGCAGAGATCACCTCGAACGAGGAATGGAAGGCCCAGCCAGCGCAGCAGGAAATCCCGCGCGGGGAACTGGTGGAATTCGTACGTAAATCCTTGAGCGGATCGTCGGAATGACCAAGCCGAACGGTCGCGCGCTAGAGGCCGAACTGGCCCGCATCGCGGCGCATTTCACAGGCGCGGGCGCGGTTATGGTCGACCCGCCGGTGCTGCAACCGGCAGAGACCCTGCTGGATCTTTACGGCGAGGATATCCGCGCGCGCGCCTATACGACACGTGATCCACTGGCGGGTGAATTGATGCTGCGCCCCGATTTTACGGTGCCTGTCGTGCAGATGCATATGGCCAGTGGTGCTGCGACGGCGCGGTATGCCTATATGGGCAAGGTGTTTCGCACGCAGGACATGAACGAAAAGCGTCCCAGCGAGTTTGATCAGGCGGGGTTCGAGATTTTTGACGGCAGCGATCCGGCGGCGGCGGATGCCGAGGTGTTTGCACTGCATTCAGAGGTGCTGGCGGGACTGCCGGTGCGGGCGGCGACGGGCGATATCGGGGTGCTGATGGCGGCGGTGCAAGGCCTGTCGACCAGTGACCATCGCAAGGCGGCCCTCGTCCGCCATATTTGGCGACCTCGGAGGTTTCGCGCTTTGCTGGATCGGTTTGGGGGACGCTCCAAGGGGCCGGCCAGTCGCGCGGCGTTGCTGGAGGCGGCGGATCCGATGGCGTTTGAGGGTGTCGAGATCGGCCTGCGCAGCCGCGAGGAGGTTCAGGCACGGGTGGAGGCCCTGATTGCGGATGCGGCAGAGCCGTTCATTTCGGGGGGTGAGGTCGAGTTGCTTGACGAAATCCTGCAACTGCGCAGCAAAGCGCCGGATGCTCTGCACCGCCTGCATGATATCGCGGTCGATCTGCCGTCGATCAACGCGGCGGTGGATCGAATCGAGGCCCGCCTGAGCGCGATGGAGGCGCGCGGTATCGATGTGGCCACGCTGGATTTCGAGGGCGGGTACGGGCGCACGACGATGGAATATTATGACGGATTCGTCTTTGGCTTTTACGCCGATACGCGCCCTGATCTGCCGCCTGTGGCGCTTGGGGGGCGGTATGACGCGCTGACCCGTGCTTTGGGGGGGGCGAACGCTGCTCCGGCGGTTGGCGGCGTCATTCGTCCGGCGTTGACGTTGGAGCTTTCCTCATGACGATCAAGCTGGGTGTGCCGTCCAAGGGGCGGCTGATGGAAAAGACATTCGCGTGGTTCGGAGAGCGTGGTGTGATCCTGTCCAAAGCCGGGTCGGACCGCGAATATGCGGGCCAAGTCGCGGGGGTAGAGGGTGTCGAACTGGTCCTGCTCTCTGCCGGGGAAATCCCACGTGAGTTGCAGGCGGGTCGTATTCATCTGGGCGTGACCGGGTCCGATCTGGTGCGCGAAAAACTGGCGCATTGGGACAGTTCTGTCGAAGAACTGGCCTTGCTGGGTTTTGGTCACGCTGATCTGGTGCTGGCGGTGCCCGCCTGTTGGGTCGATGTGGACACGCTGGATGATCTGGATGCCGCGGCGGCGGCCTTTCGTCGGGTGCACGGTCATCGGATGCGGATCGCAACAAAATATCACCGGCTGATCCGCGAGTTTTTGCGCGATCACGGTGTTGCGGATTATCTGCTGGTCGACAGTCAGGGCGCGACCGAGGGCACGGTCAAGAACCTGACGGCAGAGGCGATTGCCGATATCACCTCGACCGGCGAGACCCTGCGCGCCAACCATCTCAAGATCCTGAGCGATGGTCTGGTGCATCAAAGTCAGGCGACCCTGTTTCGGTCGCGGGCGGCAGATTGGTCGGTGGACAATCGCGGGGCGATCAAGGCACTTTTGGAGAAGCTTAACGTCTAGCGAACGCCGATTTCCGCGAGCGCCAGACTAAGCTCTGGTGGCAGGCTGTCCTCGTGCGGGCGATCTGCGATGAGATCGGCGGGGGCGTCTTCGGCCTGAAGGTAACGCCAGCCCTGAAACGGGCGACGCACTGCATTCGAGGTGCGGATCAGCTGCGGGTCCAGCAAGATGGCACAACGGCGGATGCCGTCCTCGCCAATCACTTCTTCCAGCCCGACAATGGTTTGGCGGGCCTGAATGGCGCCCTTGATGACCCAATAGAGCGATCCGCCAGCCAGCAATTCCGCCTCGCGCTTTGGCCACATGCGGGTGACATGTCTGGACGGAACATCCGCCCAGTTTGGATTGCGTTTTGTGCGCCACGCGATGAGATCCTCGATACTATCGACGCCAACGCAGAGTTTAAGAAGATTAAGTTGGCTCATGATCGAAAAAATCCACTGCATGTTGTGTTATTTGTGGATAAGCCCACAAGATGTGGTAATCTAAACGCCTCTAGCCGATTCGACCAGCCTTCTTGTACAATTGCCCCCAAGTGTTCCGGTGGCAACAGGTTGGCACCTCTGATCCACAAGACGAAATGGCGTGGTTCCAATAGCCGTCAACCGCGCCCATACATATATGCCCAACCTAAACGCGAAAGTCCTCATATGAGCCGATTCTCTGCCCCCATCGCCGAGCAAATCTGGGACATGAAGTACCGGATGAAACAGGCCGACGGAACGCCGATTGACGGTTCTGTCGAGGACACGTGGCGTCGCATCGCGCGCGCCCTTGCAGCTGTTGAAAAACAGCCTGAGGCTTGGGAAGGGAAATTCTACGAGGCGCTGGAGGATTTCAAATTCCTGCCAGCGGGGCGGATTACGGCAGGGGCGGGCACGGATCGCTCTGTGACGCTGTTTAACTGCTTTGTGATGGGGACGATCCCCGACAGCATGGGCGGCATTTTCGAGATGCTGAAAGAGGCCGCGCTGACCATGCAGCAGGGTGGTGGAATCGGCTATGATTTCTCGACGATCCGGCCCAAGGGGGCAGGGGTCAAGGGCGTGGCGGCGGACGCCTCTGGCCCGTTGTCCTTCATGGATGTCTGGGACGCGATGTGCCGCACGATCATGTCCGCAGGCTCGCGTCGCGGCGCGATGATGGCGACCATGCGCTGCGATCACCCGGATATCGAGGACTTCATCACTGCCAAATCCGATCCGGCGCGTCTGCGCAATTTCAATGTCTCGGTGCTGATCACCGATCCGTTTATGGACGCGGTCAAGGCCGATAAATCCTGGGATCTGGAGTTCGACGGCAAGGTCTATCGCACGGTGCGGGCGCTGGATCTTTGGAACGCGATCATGAAGGGCACTTATGACTACGCCGAACCCGGCGTGATCTTTATCGACCGTATCAACGAGATGAACAATCTCAACTACTGCGAGACGATAGCCGCCACCAACCCCTGTGGCGAACAGCCCCTGCCGCCCTATGGCGCGTGTTTGCTGGGATCGATCAACCTTGCACGGCTGGTTGAGGCGCCCTTTGAGGCGGGTAAGGCACATTTGTGCGAGACGGCCTTGGCCGATCTTGTCACAACTGCGATTCGGATGATGGACAACACCGTCGATGCGTCCCGTTTCCCGCTAGAGGCACAAGCGCGCGAGGCTGAGGCCAAGCGGCGCGTGGGTCTGGGTGTGACGGGGCTGGCCGATGCTCTGCTGATGGTCGGTCTGCGCTATGGATCACCCGAGGCGGCGCGTCAGACCGAGCAATGGTTGCACGCAGTTGCCCGCGCCGCCTATCTGGCCTCGGCGCATCTGGCGGGCGAAAAGGGGGCCTTTCCCCTGTTCGAGGCGGATGCTTACCTGTTCAGCAAGTCGCTGGCAGAGATGGACGGCGACGTGATCGACGCGATCCGCACCCATGGCATCCGCAACGCCCTGCTGACCTCTATCGCGCCCACTGGCACGATCAGCCTTTATGCGGGCAACGTCAGTTCCGGGATCGAGCCGGTCTTTGCCTATGCCTACACGCGTAAGGTGCTGCAAAAGGACGGATCGCGGACCGAAGAAGAGGTGGTCGATTACGCCGTACAGATGTGGCGCGACAAATTCGGTGACGCAGAGCTGCCCGCGTATTTCGTCAATGCCCAGACACTTGCCCCCCTGGATCACGTGCGCATGCAGGCCGCCGCTCAGAAATGGGTCGACAGCTCTATTTCCAAAACCATCAACTGCCCCGAGGACATCAGCTTTGACGCTTTCAAAGACGTGTATATGGAGGCTTGGGACACGGGCTGTAAGGGCTGCACCACATACCGCCCCAACGCGGTGACGGGGTCTGTTCTGACGGTCAGCGAGACCAGCGAAACGCGGCCAGAGGCGGATACCGGCGGCGATGTGATTTATATGTCAGAGCCGTTCGACCGCCCTCAGGAATTGGAAGGCGCAACCTATAAACTCAAGTGGCCTGACAGTGAACACGCGATCTATGTGACCATCAACGACATCATAGTCGCCGGACACCGGCGCCCCTTTGAGATCTTCATCAACTCCAAGAACATGGAGCATTTTGCCTGGACCGTGGCCCTGACGCGGATGATTTCGGCGGTGTTCCGGCGTGGAGGCGATGTGTCTTTTGTGGTCGAAGAACTGAAGGCCGTGTTCGATCCTCGTGGCGGGGCCTGGATGCAGGGGAAATACATCCCCTCGATCCTTGCAGCCATCGGCGGGGTGATCGAAAAGCATCTGGTGGTGATTGGGTTCATCGGCGGCGAAGGCATGGGGCTAAAGACGGACCCACAGGCCGACGTTGTGGCCCTGAACGCGCCCAAAGGCAAAAGCTGTGCGTCTTGCGGGTCTTACGAGATGCGCATGGTCGAAGGCTGCATGACCTGCGCCAACTGCGGTTTTTCGAAATGCGACTAGGGGGCTGACGCGTTTCCTGTTGCCGTGTCGGACCCATGAAATTGTGTCCATTCCCGGTTTTTTTTGACCTCTCGACACAGATCAAATGACCACTGGAAGCGCTGCTTTTGGTGGTTTTTTTGTCAGGAACTTAGAAGGTGCCCACCGATTTCGCATCTGACTGGAATTGAGACGAGGCCGACTACGGCACCGGCTTGATCTGACTGATCCTTTGTTCCCCATGTGTTCTCAAGGCTCCAGAACCTTTCATCCCCCGTCTTTCATCCCCCGTCTGTCAGACCTGACCGACCCGCGAGCACCGCTGCCGCCTTCGCGCCGCGCCTTGAAAGGAGTCCAACATGACCCCGGCAACAATCACGATCCCGTTCAGCAACATTTGATCTATCGACTAAGTTCTGCGCCTGTCGGATCTGACCGAATGGCACACGCAGAAGCTGCGGGAGATCGGCATGGAGCTGAACCGTCGTGAACCCCACAGGATGACTGCCGGAACCGCCCAGAGCAATTATGCCCTGATCACCGACGCCGATAGCGTTGGCGCAGAAAGCCTTCGCTGGGTTTGCGCATCACCATCTTCATCAGTGGCCGCCCTTACTTGCCTGTAGTCGGACGTCGCTTGGTGATAGACCGGTCCAACGGCGGAAGCTTCGGAAGAAGCTGTTCGGATCGCTATAGGCCAGCAGGTGGGAGATTTCCTCGTTCGCCAGCGTACTTTTGGTCAGGTATCGCAGGGCTAGGTCTTTGCGGGTTGTGTCCAGGATTTCCTGAAAAGTCGTTTCTTCGTTGCGCAGGCGCCGTTGGAGAGTGCTACGACTGACGCCCAGTTCCTCGCACACCGTAACCACGTCAGCATGTCCCAAAGGCAGTTGTGTCAGCAGCGCGCTGGAGACCTTGGAGGTCATGTTGCTGTTGCGGGCACGCGCGGCAAGCTGGCGTTCCAGATCCTGCTCCATCGCGTGCCACAACCCTTGGGCTTGGGACAGGAATGGCGCGGTTGCATCTGAGCGGGCAAAGCTCAGCGTGGCCTTTTCTCCGTATCGCGGCATCACCCCGAGATGCCGGGCCAGCGAATGGCGCGTTTCTTCGTCAGCCTTGAGTGTGACCGCCATCGGGATCATCGGACGCGCCGTCATCAGCCGCGCTTTTTCGACAACGAACGCAAGATAGAGCGACATCATGGAGGCGGGTAATTCCAACCCTGCCACACTGCTGTCGTATTCGACTGTCAGTGTCGCGTCATCGCCGAAAACGTGCATCCGGGTCGGGCCGATCAGGCTCTTGTAGCGGGTGATCCTGCGCAAGCCCTGTTCGAGGTCGGGCGCGCAATCCAGAGCCAGAAACACCGGAACAATCGGTCCGCGTGCAATCGCGATGCCCAACTGGCTCGGCAAATCCTCGCGCCCGGCCAAACAAACCATCGCGTCCCACGCGTCCACATATTGCGCGGCCGTCACGCCAAGGGCTGCCTGCTTGAGGTTGAGATCGCCAGGACCAGCCTGCCGAAGCATGTCCGCGGGGTCGATCCCCAGCATACGGCAGGCGTTCAGCCCGAGTGCGAGTGGATATGTGTCTTGCACTGTCGTCCCCCAATCAGCTTGCGGTCTGTTCGCATGTGATCTCGCCAAAATGCGCCGCGTGCAAGTGCTGCAAGTTGATTGGTGCGAAATGCAAGCGTTTGACCGTATCTGCATGTTCCGATCACGCGCGGCTCGGCCTAGCCTGACCTCTGACGTGCCCAATCAGGATCAGGACCGATGAAGTTTGAGACCACGACGATAGACGGGATCATGATCCGCTTTGCGGCCAGCCGGAATGCGGGCAAGCCGCAACTGTTGCTGACCTCGCCGCAACCGATGAGTGTTCTGACGTACCGCAACTGGTGGGATCAACTCTGGCAGAGCTTTGACGTGGTCGCGGTGGACCTGCCCAATCACGGCGGATCTGATCCCGCGCGGGAGGTGACCACCGTCAGCGAACACGCGGGTTTTCTAGGCAAGATCTTGGATCATTTCGGGCTGTCGCATCCGCATGCGGTTGGACCGGATATCGGCACCCCGACCTTGATGCGGTTCATGGCGGATAACCCGGGTCGGATCAAATCGGCCACCGTGGGCGATGCCGGCGTGGTCGGAAAGGTGGAAGGGTCGTTTCTTTTTCGGGCGCTTGTGTATTCGCGCCTTGTGCAATGGGCGACGCTTTCTGCCGGTGGCCCGATTGGCGGGCGCATCTACTGTGCAGCCGCGAACGGCATCGGGTATCGCCTCAGCAAACCGTCGCCGGAGGCAAAAGCGGAGTACCTTGCCGGGTCCACACGCTTTGCCAAACTGCGCGGGCAGGTCGGGTTTCTGGGCAGCTACCCAACCGAAACACCCGCGCTTGCGCGCGATGTCCTGCGGATCGAAGCCCCGGTGCAGGTCCTTCATGGTGAGTTCGATACGTTTGTGTCTGTGACCAACTCGCAGCGGCTGGCCGACCTTCTACCGAACAGCCGTTTCGCCGTGATCCCCGGTGCCGCGCATTGTGCGTGGGAGGACAACCCGTCGGATTATCTGGATAAGGTTCTGAGCTTTATCGCAGAGGTGGAAGCGGCCACCAATCCGGCACCCTAGCCCTCAAGACACTGGCCTACCAAAGCTTGAAAGGATTGTAATGACCCGGCTTTCCCCAACCTTCTATCTGCTCGCTGCCGCGCTTTTGACCACGCCAGCGCCCTACGCCTGGGGCCCAATCCGCCATTATAGGAGCGTTGGGCGTGCTGCTTCGGGCTAATTCCAATTGGCCAGCGAAAAGCGCGCGCCGATCAGGAGCCGCGTTGAGGACGCCATCCAATTCCCCATCATTCTATTGATTATCCCCGGCGGCACGTTGGAGTGGAACAACAATCAACCTGCCATCGCCGGGTGACAATCCATGCATCACCATTTCACCATCCATCTGGCAGATGATGCTCGCGAGCACAGCCAATATCATGCGGAATTTCGTCTTATGCGAAAGGTTCACCGAACACGGTTGCTGTGGTCGTGTTAACGCGTTTCAACGATGCTGACGGAATTGAGCAGATGCAGCATCCAACGTGCTGTCTCAATCGCCGTGATTGCATCGGAGACCTATAGCTTCATTTCACGCGACCATATCGAGCACGTCGCGCTGTGCATAAAAGTTCCCTTCTGCCTCGGCTGTTGGGAAGTTTCCGATGGACCCGCGCCGTCGACGGGTGTTGAACCCCATCGTTTTCTTGAAAACGACGTAATCGACCCAGCCGAGAGTTGCCATTTCCAGATCCTGCATGTTGCGCCACGGTTCTCGGCCCCTTCGGCGATGCTTGCATCGCCTGCCGGGCAGTGGATGGACCACTTCGGTCTTGTAAAGACCGTTTATCGTCTTGGCGAGGCCGTTGAGGGTCGTCCTGACATAAGCAAGGTCAGCACGTCCTACGTCGAGCGCCAAAACCCCACAATGCGCATGGGGATGCGTCGTTCCACTCGCCTGACTAGCGGGTTCACTAACCCGGATTATTCACCACGGTCGGTTGGCGGCTGCGGTATGAGAGTGAT
>CALGTJ010000393.1 GCA_937901435.1 uncultured Rhodobacter sp.
ACCAACGAGCTTATTGAAATTATCTCGGGCGCAGAAGCGCTCTAAAGACCGGAGACAGAACATGGCAAACGCAAAAGGCAAAATCACACAGGTGATCGGCGCTGTTGTCGATGTGCAGTTCGGAGATCATCTGCCACAGATCCTCAACGCATTGACGACCGAAAATAATGGCAAGAAACTGGTCCTGGAAGTGGCCCAGCACCTTGGGGAAAACATCGTGCGGACGATCGCGATGGACGCATCAGAAGGCCTGGTGCGTGGTCAGGAAGTAACTGACACAGACGGTCCGATCATGGTGCCAGTTGGAAACGCCACTTTGGGGCGGATCCTGAATGTGGTGGGTGAGCCTGTGGACGAACAGGGCCCAGTTGACGCTGACGCGCATCGCTCGATACACCAGCCAGCGCCAGAATTTTCTGAGCAATCGACGGAATCAGAAGTTTTGGTCACTGGTATCAAGGTGATTGATCTCTTGGCGCCATATGCCAAGGGCGGTAAAATTGGCCTGTTCGGCGGCGCGGGTGTTGGCAAGACCGTTTTGATCATGGAACTGATCAACAACATTGCGAAAGTGCATTCGGGCTTTTCAGTATTTGCCGGTGTTGGCGAGCGGACACGGGAAGGAAACGACCTGTATCATGAGATGATTGAATCCAAAGTTATCAACCCTGAAAACCTTGAGGAATCAAAAGTGGCGCTGGTCTACGGTCAGATGAATGAGCCTCCCGGTGCACGGATGCGTGTTGCCCTGTCGGGTCTGACTTTGGCGGAACAGTTCCGTGACCAGTCTGGTACCGATGTTTTGTTTTTCGTAGATAACATTTTCCGGTTTACCCAAGCTGGGTCCGAGGTTTCGGCGTTGCTTGGACGGATACCATCTGCGGTTGGCTATCAGCCGACACTGGCCACCGATATGGGTGCGCTGCAAGAACGTATTACCTCGACCAAAGCGGGGTCGATTACATCAGTTCAGGCGATTTATGTACCTGCGGATGACCTGACCGACCCAGCACCTGCGACATCGTTTGCGCATTTGGATGCGACCACAGTCTTAAGTCGGGCGATTTCAGAGCTTGGGATTTACCCAGCGGTGGATCCGCTTGATTCAACCTCGCGTTTGATGGATCCGGCGGTTGTGGGTCAGGAACACTATGATGTAGCCTTCGAAGTGCAAGGTATTCTGCAACGGTATAAGTCGCTGCAAGATATCATCGCAATTCTCGGAATGGATGAATTGTCGGAAGAAGACAAGTTGACCGTGGCCCGTGCGCGCAAAATCCAGCGCTTCCTGTCGCAACCATTTGACGTGGCAAAGGTCTTTACCGGGGCTGACGGTAAACAGGTACCGCTTGAGGACACTGTCAGCTCGTTTAAAGCTGTTGCTGCGGGTGAATATGATCACCTTCCAGAAGGGGCATTCTATATGGTTGGCGGGATCGAAGAAGTGATCGCAAAAGCTGAGAAAATGGCAGCTGACGCCGCCTAAGGAGGGCCGGAATGGCTGATACAATGCAATTTGATCTGGTAAGCCCCGAGCGCCGTCTCGCATCTATGCAGGTGCAAGCGGTGCTGGTCCCTGGAGCCGATGGTGATTTGACAGCAATGGCAGATCACGCGCCTTTGATTACAACCCTGCGACCCGGTATGTTGCGGGTTGAAAGCGGTGAGGGCAATCAGGAATATCTAGTGACGGGTGGCTTTGCCGAGATCGGCACTGGCCTGTCGGTTCTGGCAGAGCAAGCGCTGCTGCGCGCCGATGTGACACAAGAGATTTTTGATACGCTTGCAGCCGACGCCAAGGCCGCGCATGACGCTGCAAAATCTGGTGGTGGCGATGTTGACGCGACCTCTAAACGGGTCGCAGACATCACGGCGGTCGGCACTGAACTGGGCATGACCACACGCTGAATTATGCGACTTTGGCCACCACTTGCGTCGGTTAAGCTAACAATAAAAAAAGCCTCGGGATTCTCGAGGCTTTTTTTATGCGTGTCACAGTCCCTAAACCCGGGGTCGCGGCCTATCTATTAAACAGGCCCTCGTAAATCGGTTCCATCGTTTCGCCGTCGAACAGAGACGAAACAGATGTGCCATTCCAGATGTTCAATATGGCCTGTGCAAACATCGGCGCCGTGGGCACAATGCGGATATTGGGGGCATTTTTGACCGCATCTGTCGCCTGAATAGAATCTGTGATAACCAAGGACTTCATCACAGATTTTGATACCCGCTCGACCGCTGGCCCCGAAAGAACACCATGGGTAATATAGGCGTGCACCTCACTGGCTCCGTTTTCTATCAACAGATCGGCGGCTTTGCATAAGGTGCCGGCTGTGTCACAAATATCGTCAACGATGATGCACTTCTTGCCCTCGACACTGCCAATCACCGTCATCTCGGCAATTTCCCCGGCTTTCTCGCGACGTTTGTCGACGATGGCCAGAGGCGCGGCAATCCGCTTGGCCAGTTCGCGCGCGCGCGCCACACCGCGCGCAGTGCCACCAAATTGCCCCACACGGCACACCAATCCCAGCCACAACATTACGCCCACATTCCGCACCGCACAACACCCCACCACGGCACAACCACCAAGCACCCCGCGCCGCACCACAGCACAC
>CALGTJ010000394.1 GCA_937901435.1 uncultured Rhodobacter sp.
TCCCTCATTGATTCAGAGATCAACAAACCGCGCAAGAGGGGGTGAGTAATTACCCTCTGTCTTTCCCCTTCATCTGGCTGAAAATACCTCGGGGGCGTTGCCCCTTGGGCAACTGGGGGCAGCGCCCCCACAGCCCGCATCGCGGGCTTCCCTCAGCCCTTGTTGTACTTTGCATCGACCGCATCTATCGCCGCCACATTCCCGGCAGAGCGGCCCTCGGGGTCAAAGGCACTGCTCAAAAACGCCTTGGCAATGTCCTTGGCCAGTTCCGTACCGATGACGCGCGCGCCCATGGTGATGATCTGCGCATTGTTCGAGGTGGCCGCCTTGCCCGCCGAATAGGTGTCATGGCATTGTGCAGCGCGGATGCCGGGGACTTTGTTGGCCGACAGACACACGCCGATGCCTGTTCCACACACAAGGATCGCGCGATCATAGGTGCCCGCCAGCACCGCCGTGGCGACCCGGTCCGACAGATCGGCGTAAAACGCATCCGGCCCGGCCTCTGTGTGAGAGACCTCGTCGACGTCATATTTGGCCGACAGATGGTCTGCCAAGACCTTGGCCAGACCTTCGCCGGCGCTATCGCCTGCGACTGCTATTTTCATGATAGGTTCCTTTTCAGATTTCAGATCAGAGGGTTGCGGCGCATTTGGCAAGAATGTCCAGATAGCCCTCAACGTCCCAGGCAGAGCGCCCGATGAACAGCCCGTCGATATGGGGGCATTGGATCAATTCCTCGCAATTGCCCGGATTGACCGAGCCGCCATAGAGACAAGGCACGCGACACCGCAGCACCGCCTCGGCCACGTCGATAATCTCGCCTTGGCGCGCGTTGGCATAGTCGGAGGTCGCGGGAATACCGTTCACGCCGATGGCCCAGACGGGTTCATAGGCCAGCAGGATCTGCGCGCCATGCTGCGCCGCGCTCAACTGGCCCAAAGCGGCGCGCACCTGGGTTTCCAGCACCTCTTGGGCGCGACCCGCCTCGCGCTGGTCCAGCGTCTCGCCAATGCAGATCAGCGGGGTCAGGCCGTGGCGCACAGCGGCGGCGACCTTCAGCCCCACGGTCTCATCCGTCTCGTTGAAAAACGCGCGCCGCTCAGAGTGGCCCAATTCGACGATCTGCGCCCCGCAATCCTTGACCATCAGCGGCGACACTTCGCCCGTCCAGGCCCCAGCATCGTCCCAATGCATATTCTGCACCCCGGTTTTCACAGAGGTTTTGCCCAGTATCTGTGCCACCTCGCGCACATTGGGGAAAGAGGGGATCACAAAGCGCTGGATGCGCGGATCACGCGCGGCGTCTGCTGCAGCCAAGGCGCGCGCAAACTCCTGCGCCTGCGCCAGCACCTTGTTCATTTTCCAACTGGTGCCGATCCAGAGGTGTGGTGTCGTCATGATCCTGAAACCTTTCCTTATGCGGCCACAGTCAGGGGCAGCCCCGCCTGTGCCATCTCTTGCGTCAAACCCGGTTCTGGGGCGCGATCCGTGATCACGTGGTCAAACTCGGCCAGATCCGCAAGCCGATGCAGGGCAGTGCGCCCAAAGCGGGCGTGATGCACCAAAAGGCAGCATTTGGCACTGGCCGCCATCATCGCCCGCTTGGCGCGCACCACGGGCTCATCCATGTGAAACACCTGTGTGCCCGCGACCGCCGGGGCCGAGATAAAGCCGATGTCCGCGCGCAAACCACCCAACGCCGCCTCTGTCACCATCCCAAAGAAGCCGTTGAATTTGGACGAATATGTGCCCCCGGTGGCGATCAGGGTGATCCCGGCCTCGCCCTTGAGCGCATCGATGATGGCGGCGTTATTGGTGATCACACTCAGCGGGCGTTTCTCGATCAGCCGCGCGCCCAGAGTGGCCGCCATGGATCCGTCGTTGATCATCACCGACATGCCCGGCTCGACCAGCGCCAGCGCGGCACTGGCCATCAACGCCTTGGCCTCGCGGTCTTGTTGCGCGCGAAAGCGAAAGTCGCTTTCAAACTGGGTGCCGGCCTCTATCGTGCCGCCGCCACGGATCTTGCGCATAACGCCTGCAGTTTCCAGATCGTCCAGATCGCGGTGGATGGTCATTTTCGACACGGCAAAGCGGCGGGTCAGATCGTCCAGATCCACCGCCCCGTCCGAGACGAGCAGATCCATGATCGCCTGCTTGCGGTCTTCGCGTTTCATGCCGTGGCTCCTGCCATCCTTTCCGACAGGTGGTATCATCCCAAATCCCAAAATCAACATCTGTTTTGTGATTTTGGGAATTTTTATTGTGACGCACTCCTGTCCCCCCTATGATATCTGCGCCATGCGCGATAGGATGACGACAAAGCCCCTCCACATCCGCGATATTTCCGCTAAAGCGGGGCGCAACAGCCAGAGACAGCCAAAAAGGACGCAGCCATGACGAATGTATTGGACCAACTCAGAGAGATGACGACCGTGGTCGCTGATACCGGCGAAGTCGCGGCGGTCAAGCAGTATAAGCCGGTCGATTGCACGACCAACCCCTCGCTGGTGCTCAAGGCGATGGTCGGTCCTGCCTCAGAGGCGCTGGTCGCGCGCGAGATCGGGGCGGGCAAAACCGCTGGCCTGACACCCGAAGGCGTCAGCGAGGTTTTGACCGTGGCGTTCGGTG
>CALGTJ010000395.1 GCA_937901435.1 uncultured Rhodobacter sp.
CAAACAATGCCAAATCAGCGAGATCGAAGATCTCAACAATGAGGCCCTCGTCGGTTACACGGGTGATAATATGGCGGGCCAATTCATTGCTCACCATGCTTTCACCGGACCGCGCGGTCAGCATATCTTTCAGCTCTTCCATGTTTTTTTCGTCTGCTGACCCTTCTCCAGATCCCTCTGAATCGGATTCAACATCAGAATCACCAAAGTCGCCCATTGCGTTTTCGCCCTGTGCGGGGCGCACGAGGGTGGCGCCTGTGCCATTCTTTGACAGAGTCTGATCGTTGAAAATGTTGTTGCCACCAAACAGGCCATCTCCACCACCAGAAATTCGGTTTATAGGGATCGTCGGGTTGAAGTAATCCGCGATCCCTTTGCGTTGCACTTCGGTTGTGGCATTCAGCAGCCACATCAGCATAAAGAAAGCCATCATGGCCGTCACAAAGTCTGCATAAGCGACTTTCCAAGCACCGCCGTGATGCCCGCCGCCCTGAATAATCTTTTTCTTCTTGATAATTATCGGCGCAAGTTCATTGTCGCTTATCCCACCGCCTCATTTCGTTCACCCACCGACAGGGGTATCAGCGCCGGGTAAAGCGGTTCTTAACCTTTCAAATTGTACCTAAGAAGCTTGCACAGGATTTGAGATAACTTTCGGGTAAACATAACGCATTACTAAGATTTTTGGAGGCCCCTAGGATGGCAGAACACTTATAGGGCCTTATCCAGCCGCCAAACAAAGCCGCTGGATCCATAGGGCGCAAAGCGTGTCGTCACTAAGGGATCATGGCCGGGAATGACGCGACTGGCATCGCCGGCCAATTCGACGATCTGGCTAAAACCGACCAGCATTTCATCGCGGTCCACGACAATTGGAAACAGCCTGCGGGATTGAAAATTTTCATAGTAATGCGCAGCATCTGAGGCGAGGCACAACGGCCCTGCCTCGGTCATCACCCGCACCGCCTGAAGTCCCCTGGAATGCCCGCCGATGCAATGCACGGTGACACCCGGTGCGACTTCTCCATTCCCCTGATGAAACACCACGCGCCCGGAATAGACGTGACGCAGCATTTCGCAGACATGATCGACGGTAAAGGGTGCCTGCACCGTGGGGTCGCACATGCAGGGTCCGGTGGCAAAGGCCATATCCGCAGCTTGCAGGTGAAACTGTGCCTTTGGATAGCGGTCCAACCCGCCTGCGTGGTCGTAATGCAGATGCGTGATGATGACCGTCTCGACAGTTTCGGGATCCAGATCCAGCGCCGAAAGGGCTTTGGCGGGGTCGCGCAAGATCGGTCTTTGCCGACGCTCGGCCTCTGCCGCATCATAGCCGGTATCAACCACAATCCGCCGCCCGTTGCATTCCAATACCCAGACAAAATAGTCCATTCCATGCGGCGCGCTGGGGTGGTCATCGTCAAGAAAGCTATCGGCCCGCGTGCGCGCATTTCGATCTGCGTATTTCAGCGCGTAGACCTTCCACAGCATGCCCATCCCGTGACTTCTCCTTAAAGCTAGGGCCATCATAGGGCCTTAGACAAAACCGCTCTACCCGCATATGGATAAAGAAAAGAGAAAGAGGGTCGGACCATGGCGCAAAAGGCAAATATCGCGGTTATTCGCGGGGATGGGATCGGGGTTGATGTGACAGAGGCGACGCTGGCCGTAGTCGCCACAGCCATGGCACGCTGTGGTTTGCCAGTTTTGAGCGAGGGGGCGATTGACGCAGGGGCGGGCTATTTCGCCAAGACCGGGCGCGATATCGAAACTGGCGGAGAGCAGCGCGCGGGCGAGGCTGACGCGATCTTTCTGGGCGCTATTGGCCTTCCTTCGGTGCGTCACGAGGACGGCACTGAAATCTCGCCTCATCTGCGTCTGCGCGATCGCTTTGGTCTTTATGCCGGGGTGCGCCCGGTCAAGGCCTATCCCAACGCGCCGCAGCGACTTGCCGACCCGCGTGCCAGCGGGATTGATCTGGTGATCCTGCGCGAATCGACTGAAGGGTTGTTCTATTCCGCCGCCGTCCATGGTCGCTCGCAGATCATCGGGGACGAAGAGGTTCGTGACACCCTGCGCATCACACGCCCCACAACAGAGCGTTTGCATCGCTTTGGTTTTCGCCTTGCAGAGCGCCGCCGCGCGCGGGGGCGGCCCGGTCTGCTGACCTGCGTGGATAAGGCGAATGTCTTTGCCTCGATGGCGTTCTTTCGCAAGATCTTCAACGAGATCCGCCCGGAATTTCCCGATATCGATGTAAGCTATAATTACGTCGATGCGCAGGCACTGGATCTGATCCGCCGTCCTTGGGATTTTGACGTGCTGGTGATGGAAAACATGTTCGGCGATATCCTAAGCGATCTGGCCGGGGGCCTTGTCGGGGGGATGGGTATGGCCTCTTGTGCCGAGATTGGCGATGCACATGGTCTGTTCCAGCCCGCCCATGGCAGCGCGCCCGATATCATGGGGCAGGACAAGGCGAACCCTTTGGCGGCAATTCTGTCGGGGGCCTTGATGCTGGATTATCTGGGCGAGCGTCTCGATGCGCCGGGATACGCAGACGCTGCTCTGATGATCGAGGCGGCAGTCGATGCAGGCTTTGCCGCAAACCGACTGCGCCCGATGGAATTTGGCGGCGACATGGGCACCAGGGCCGTCACCCAAGAGGTGATCGACCTGATCGCAGAGGTCTCGCCTTGAGCAATCTGCGCGTTGCGGTCGTCGGGCTTGGGTATTTCAGCCAGTTTCACCTGACCTCCTGGGCCGGAATGCCGGGTGCCGATCTGATCGGGGTAACAGATCTGGACAGGGGCCTGACCCGCGCAACGGCGGACAGACTGCGCGTCGCAGATTATCCTGCCCTCCAGACCCTTCTTGACGCCGATCCCGACATTGTCGACCTCGTTGTACCGCCCCTGG
>CALGTJ010000396.1 GCA_937901435.1 uncultured Rhodobacter sp.
GTGAAGAACAGCGTGTAATCCCCTGTTATAGAAGCTTGAATTGCCGCTTCAATCTGGTGGTTGCGCGGGATCACCGCCGGGTTGCTTGCCCGCATCAGCGCCTCTTGATCCTCTGCCGTAGACCCGTCGCGCGCACGCCGTGCCTGCCAGCCCTCAGCCCAGGTGTCAAACGTCGCTAAATCCACCACCCAATCGCGCGCAGTGCCATCTGCTAACCCACGAAAACAATTGGTGAAATCTGCGCCACTGGATGCCATCACATGCATAAGCCCATTGATCAGGTCCCCGTCACCCTCTTGCGCGCTTGTCAGCCCCAGTTTCGCGCGAAACACCTCTAGATTCGCATCTTGGTAGATGTCGGGAAAGCGATGCACCGACTCTGTCGCCAATTCCACCGCCCGGTCCATATCCGGATCAATCAGCGGCAGGATCGCGGTCGCAAATTGCGCCATATTCCAAACGCCGATCTCGGGCTGGCGGCCATAGGCATAGCGGCCGTGCTGGTCGATAGAACTGTACACTGTTTCCGGGTGGTAGGCGTCCATAAAGGCGCAGGGCCCATAATCGATCGTGTCCCCAGCGACATGAGAGTTATCCGTGTTCATCACCCCGTGAATGAACCCGACACCCATCCAATGCGCGATCAGCCGCGCTTGGCGAGAAATCACTTTATCCAGTAAATCCAATGGGCTGGCAGCATCAGGGTTGTGCCGTGCGATGACATGGTCCGTCAGCACACGCAGCGCCTCGATGTCCTTGCGCGCGGCAAAATACTGAAAACTGCCGACGCGGATATGGCTGGACGCGACACGGGTCAGCACCGCGCCGGGCATCCGGCCTTCGCGGTAAATATCCTCGCCCGTAGTCACAGCGGCCAGCGCGCGGGTGGTCGGGATGCCAAGCGCGTGCATCGCCTCGCCCACCAGATATTCCCGGATCACAGGCCCAACCCAAGCGCGCCCGTCACCGCGCCGCGAGTAGGGTGTTGGACCTGATCCTTTCAGTTGAAGATCGCGCCGTATCCCCTTGGAGTCAATAACTTCTCCAAGCAAAACTGCGCGCCCGTCGCCCAATTGCGGCGACCAGCCGCCAAACTGATGGCCCGCGTAAACCTGCGCCAATGGGTCCGCGCCGTCGGGAACAGAATTCCCCGCCAGCGCCGCGATTCCGTCGGGTGAGGCCAGTGCGTCGGGGTCTATCCCAAGCTCGCGCGCCAGCGGCACATTGATCGCGATCAGGCCGGGCTGTGCCACCGGGGTCGGCGTTTGGCGGGTGAAAAAGCGGTCCGGCAGACGCGCGTAGGAATTGTCAAAGGGGATGTGTAAGGTCATGGGCGCTATCTAAGCCTCTGGTGCGGCTTTCGCCAGCCATGTCATCAAATGATATGTGTCGCGCGAGGTAAAGCCTTGTTTCTCATATACATCTCTTGCCCCGGTGGCGCCGCGCGGCACCTCCAGATGCAGCGCCTTCAGCCCTGCTTTGGCCAGATAAGGCATCAGCGCCGTCAGGGCCTCTGTTGCCATGCCGCGCCCACGCACATTCTCGCGGATGAACAATTCGTCGATGAACCCGTCCAGCCCGCCCATTTCGATCGACCAGCCAAAGGTGATCGCAATATAGCCAACAGGCCCGCGCCGTGGCCCGATCAGCCAGATCGCCCCATGAGGAGAGCCGTCCAGCAGCGGCGCAATCGCCTCGCGCCGCTTGGCCTCTGTGCTGGCGATGCCTTCAAAGGCGTGAAAAGCAGTGACCATGGGCAAAAGCCGGTCCATATCCTCGGGGCCCGCCAGATAGAGAGAGGCACTCACAGGCGGCCCAGTCGTTCAGTCAGCAAGCTGTAAAAGCCCTTTGCGTCCACATCGCCGATGAACATGGCGTTGGGCGCGCGGTCGGTGACGCCCCACCAATCGGCCACGGTCATGCCGCGCGTCAGATCTGATTGGGTCTCGATACAGACGTTCACATGACGTCCGGTGAACAATTCTGGCGCCAGAAGATAGGCGATCACACAAGGATCATGCAGCGGTGCGCCGACAGAGCCATATTTTTCCTTGTCGTAACGCTCAAAAAAATCCGTCCAAGAGGCGACAGCCTCGCCCACCTTGGTGCCGAGATCGCGAAACGCTTTGACCCGTGCCGCAGAGGTCAGCGCCTTGTGGGTTACGTCAAGCGGAAGAACGATAATGTCGGCGCCGGATTTGAACACGATATCAGCGGCTTCTGGATCGACGTAAATGTTGAATTCAGCGGTAGGTGTGATGTTGCCCACCTCGAAATAAGCCCCGCCCATCAGCACGATCTGGTCCACACGCGCGACGATATCAGGCGCTTTTGAAAACGCCGTGGCGATATTGGTCAGCGGCCCCAGCGGACATAGCGTCACCGTTCCGGCAGGTTCTGTGCGCAGGGTTTCGATAATGAAATCAACGCCGTGCTGGTCCTGTAGTGGCATGACCGGGTCGGGCAAGTCGATGCCATCCAGCCCGGTCTTGCCATGCACATGCTCTGCTGTGACCAGCTTACGGGTCAGCGGTGCCGCGCATCCGGCGAATATGTTTACATCAGCTTTGCCCGCCAACTCACAGATAATACGGGTATTTCTTGTGCAATAGTCCAGTGGAACATTGCCCGCGACGGCGACCAGACCCAGCACATTCAGTTCCGGTGAGGCCAGCGCCAACAGGATCGCCACCGCATCATCCTGTCCGGGATCGGTGTCGATGATTATTTTTTGAGCCGTCATGACATTCTCCGGAGTGCTGATCGCGGTTTTGCCCAGATTGAGCGGCGGAAAGCCTGTTGTAAAGGTATAGAATCCCTGGGGTCCGCTCTGCGCTTATGGCCTGTTCTTTTCATCGTGTTTGACCGCATTCCACAGCGCATCCATCTCTGCCAGATCCGATTGGGCGGGGGTTTTGCCCATGATCGCCAGACGCGCCTCGATCCCGGCAAATCGGCGGGTGAATTTTGCATTTGCGGCGCGCAGAGCAGCCTCTGGATCAACATGAAGATGACGCGCCAAGTTTGCCATAACAAACAATAAATCACCAAACTCTTCGACCACCTCCTCGTGTCCAAGCTGATCGCGCGCCTCGACCAGTTCGCCGGTTTCCTCGATGATTTTGTCCAGCACCTGACCCACTTCTGGCCAGTCAAATCCGACCCGGGCGGCGCGGTTTTGCAGCTTGATCGCGCGGGTCAGCGCCGGCAAGGCCACGGCCACATCCTCTAGGACGCCGGTGGCTTTTCGGGCGGCGCGTTCGGCGGCTTTGATCGTCTCCCAGTCCTTTGTTTGCTGCGCGGCGGATTTATCCCGCGAGGCCGCGCCAAACACATGCGGGTGACGCGCGACCATCTTGTCCGAAATCCCGTCGGCCACGGTCTGAAAGCTGAACAACCCGGCCTCTTCGCCCATCTGCGTGTGATAAACGGTCTGCAACAAAAGATCGCCCAACTCGCTTTGCACCTCGTCCCAGGCTTCGCGCTGGATCGCGTCGGCAACTTCGTAAGCTTCTTCAATGGTATAGGGCGCGATAGAGGCGAAATCCTGTTCGATGTCCCAAGGGCAGCCGGTGTCAGGATCGCGCAGGCGGCGCATGATTTCCAGCAGACGTGGCAGTCCGCCTTTGGGATCGTTTACCAAACGGTCACTGTCATTTGCCATTGTCTGCCCTCACAAAACGTCTCACACTTGCGCCGTTATCATCCCACCCAGCCGCGGAGTCCAGCAATGCCCATCCTCAACCGCATCGGCGATTATGCGCCGGAGATGACGCAGTGGCGTCAATGGATGCATCGCAATCCCGAACTTGGGTTTGCCTGTCACAAGACGGCGGCGTTTGTGGCCGACAAACTGCGCGAATTCGGGGTGGATGAGATTCACCAAGGCATCGCCACCACCGGTATTGTCGCGATCATCAACGGGCAGGGCGCGGGCGAAACGATCGGCCTGCGCGCCGATATGGACGCGCTGCCGATCGTCGAGGCGACTGGGGCTGATTATGCCAGCGAGATCCCCGGCAAGATGCACGCCTGCGGTCACGACGGGCACACCACCATGCTGCTGGGGGCGGCGAAATATCTGGCCGAGACGCGCAATTTCAAGGGCCGCGTCGCGCTGATCTTTCAGCCTGCCGAAGAGGATGGTGGCGGCGGAGAGGTCATGGTGCAAGAGGGGATCATGGACCGCTTTGACGTCAAACAGGTCTACGGCATTCACAACGCCCCGATGCATCCTACGGGCAGTTTTCACACCAACACCGGGCCAGTGATGGCGGCGGTGGACGAGTTCGAGGTCAAGGTGAACGGCAAAGGCGGTCACGCCGCCGCCCCGCATGAGACCAAAGACCCGGTGATTGCCGCCGTGGCGATGGTTCAGGCGCTGCAAAGCATCATCAGCCGCAACCACCGCCCCACGGATGATCTGGTGATTTCCGTCACGCAGTTTCACGCAGGCACCGCCAATAACGTGATCCCGGCGCAGGCGGTGTTTTCCGGCACCATCCGCACCTTCAGCAAAGACGTGCGCGCCATGGTCTTTCGCCGGATTGCCGAGATCGTCAAGGGTCATGAGGCGACGTTCGAGGTCACTGCAGAACTGGTCTTTGACGAAGGCTATCCCGCCACCGTCAATCACGCGGCCAATGTGGATTTCGCGGCCAGCGTTGCGTCCGAAATCGTCGGGGGCGAAAATGTCAGAACTGACGCCATGCGCGAAATGGGGGCCGAGGATTTCAGCTATATGATAGAGGCTCGCCCCGGTGCCTATCTGTTCCTTGGGCAGGGCGAGACGGCGGATTGTCACCACCCCGCTTATGATTTCAACGACGAGATCGCGCCCATTGGGGCCTCGTTTTTTGCCCGCCTCGTCGAGCGCGCGCAGCCCTTGGACAGAACGCCTTAACGACCAGCACACAGGACAGCCCCATGGCCCTCGAAGACGCAAAAACCCAGATTGATACGGCTGTGACCCGCGCGGGGTTCAAGGGGCCAAGTTTCGAAAACGCCTTTTCCGGTGTGTCCAGCTTTTTGCGCCGCACCTATGCCAAGGACCTGACCGGTGTCGATCTGGCGATCACCGGTGTGCCCTTTGATCAGGCCGTCACCAACCGCCCCGGCACCCGCCTTGGCCCGCGCGCGATCCGCGAGGCCTCTGCGCTGCAGGCCTTTGATGCGCCCTTCGGCTGGGGCTTTGACCCGATGAGCGATTTTGCCATCGCCGATTATGGGGATATGGCCTTTGACTATGCCAAACCCGCCGATGTGCCTGCGTTGATCGAGGCGCATATTGCGGGCATTCTGGATCAAGGGGCCGGGGTGATCACGCTTGGCGGCGATCATTCGATCTCGCTGCCGATCCTGCGGGCGCATGTGGCCCGGCACGGCCCCCTCGCGCTGTTGCAATTTGACGCCCATACCGACACATGGGCGGACGATGACACCACCCGCGTCGATCATGGCACGATGTTTTACAAGGCGGTGAAAGAGGGGCTGATCGACGTGGCGCGCTCTGTTCAGGTCGGGATTCGTACGGACAACCCGGATACATTGGGGATTACGGTGATCGATGCGCCAGAGGTCCACTGGATCGGCCCCGAGGCCACAGTTGCCAAGATCAAATCGGTTCTGGGGGATGCCAAAACCTATATCAGTTTCGACATCGACGGGCTTGATCCGGCCTTTGCCCCCGGCACCGGAACGCCCGTCTGGGGAGGGTTGAGCAGCGCGCAGGCCGCCGCCATTTTGCGCGGGCTTGCGGGGATCACTATGGTTGGGGGCGATGTGGTAGAGGTCTCGCCGCCGTTTGATCATGCCAATATGACGGCCGTGGCAGGCGCGCATGTGGCGACGGAACTGATCTGCCTCTGGTGCTGGACCCGCCGCTGACGGTCAGTCCTGCGAGCGCGGCGCATTCCCGTCGAAAATCCGGATGTGACCCGGCCATATCACGAATAAGCGTGATGGCGGACCCGCCCGGCGATGTCGGTGTTTTCCAGACAAAACTCATACAGGGCGCGCGAGTCGTCCGTTTCTATCAGCGCGGCAAACTTTTGCTGATGGTAGGCAAAAGACTCTGCCGTCAGCCGGGACAGCCTGCCCAGCGTCATCGCGTCGATATCGGCCATGGCGTGCGTCAGACGCTCTTGAAAGCGCAGGATCGAGGTGTCTCTCTGGCGATTCTTGTTGCACTGCACCCAATAGTCCTGCCCGATCTCGCGCTGCGCCTGATGCGCACTGCCTCTGGCGTTCTTGAGCACAAAACTCTGCGCGTCCTTCACAATATAGTGGTTCACCTGCGCCAGCGCGCGCCCACCGGGGTCGTTGCAGCGAAAGTTCTTGAGCGCAAACTCCTCGCGCACCAGACCAGAGCCATTGGTAAAGCGCAGGTCAGGATCACTGACATCGCAACCGGGCGGGCGATGCACGCCGGGGCGGTCAAATTTATCTCTCTGAAACAAAGCTTTGAAGGGTGTCAGCCCTTTGCGGATATCCTCGCCCCATTTGGCCAGTGTGTAGCGTTGGGTCACCAGCCTGTCTGACAGATCCTGTGCGCCAGCACTGCCGAACACCCGCCAATTGATCATGGCGCAGTCAAAGGCGGGCAGGGCCTGCATCAGGGCCGTCAGGCTGCCGTCGCCGGTCTTGATCACCAGAAACTCGTCCAGATCCAGCGCCATGGCCAGATCCGAGGCCAGATATCCCGGTTGCCCGGCGGCGCGCATATAGGCTTTGACCTGATGGCGACCCCGTTGCGGGCGTTCATTGTTGCGATAGGTTATGACCCCGGCGCGATCGAGCAGTTTCAGGATCTCTTGCGTGCCGTCTTCACTGTCGTTCTGAAAGATGTAGATGTGGTTAAAGCCGATCATGCGGTGATAGGCGACCCACTCCCAGATGCTTGGCCCTTCGTTCTTGGCCGTGGCCACAAGGGTCGCAACCGGGCGGCGCGGCGCGGTGTCGTCCAGACGGAAAAGAGGCGCAGGGGTCGCGCCGGGATCACTTTGGTCCACGAGAGTGCCTGTATTTACTGCGTTTTTTATTGTCGTCTTTGGTAAACCTGTAAAGGACGGGCCTCGTCTGTCAAGAGTCCGGGCAAAGGCGCAGGCATTCGGTGCAAATTATCCACAGGTTGTTTTGCCGTCCGCCGGACTATATCTAATGCTTTGAACAATCCGGACGGGTCACGCGACAAAGCATAGCTTGGGCAAGGTGCGTCGGGCAAAATGCGTCACGCGCATAAACGGGCACAAAAAGAGGCACCTATGAAAATCTTTCTCTTTATTCTGGCGGGTTTAGCTGTGCTGTTCCTCGGGCTGGCGACCTATGTGCGCCTGGCCAGTGTCGATCCGGCGCTGTGGCATGTGGATCCGGAAACAGCGAGCGATCCGGGCGGGCGCGGGGTGCTGATACGGCAGAGCAGCGACCTGTCCCCCGAGGCGGCGTTGCGCGCCTTGGACAAGATCATCCTTGCCACGCCCCGCAGTCGGATGATCGCGGGCGATGTGGCCTCTGGGATGGTCACCTATGAGGTCCGCACCAAATGGAAGCGCTACCCCGATTATGCGACATTCAAAGCCACGCCCTCGGATCAGGGCAGCGATCTGGTGATCCTGTCACGGGCGCGCTTTGGCGAAAGCGATTTTGGCGTCAACGCTGCGCGGCTAGACGGCTGGCTTGAGCAATTCAAGGCGCTTGAGAACTGATCCGCCCAATGACCCGTTCAGTGATCCGCCCTGTGATCCGTCCAGTGACGCACCCAATGACGCGCCCAGGCAACCGTCCTGCGTTTTGCGCCATGTGGGGACATTCACGGACACGGTGTTTGTCAAAGAAGTTGTCCGCCGATTTCATGCAGCGTCTCTGATTTCG
>CALGTJ010000397.1 GCA_937901435.1 uncultured Rhodobacter sp.
GAGACCTCGAAGGGAGGCCCTATGTTTAACAAGATCCTGATCGCCAATCGGGGCGAGATCGCGTGTCGCGTGATCAAGACCGCCAAGAAGATGGGCATCACCACGGTTGCCATTTATTCTGACGCGGATGCGCAGGCGCTGCATGTGAAAATGGCCGATGAGGCGGTGCACATCGGCCCCCCCCCGGCCAATCAGTCGTATATCGTGATCGACAAGGTGATGGCGGCGGTCCGCGAAAGCGGCGCGCAGGCGGTGCATCCGGGCTATGGGTTTCTGAGCGAGAACAGCAAATTCGCAGAGGCGTTAGAGGCCGAAGGTGTGGCCTTTGTCGGCCCGCCAAAGGGCGCGATTGAAAAGATGGGGGACAAGATCACCTCGAAAAAGATCGCCCAAGAGGCGGGCGTGTCCACGGTGCCCGGCTATATGGGGCTGATCGAGGATGCGGATCAGGCGGTCAAGATTTCCAACGAGGTCGGCTATCCGGTGATGCTCAAGGCCTCGGCGGGCGGCGGTGGCAAGGGGATGCGCATCGCGTGGAACGACGCCGAGGCGCGCGAGGGTTTTCAGTCTTCCAAGAACGAGGCGGCCAGCAGTTTTGGAGATGACCGGATTTTCGTCGAAAAATTCGTGACCCAACCGCGCCATATCGAAATACAGGTGCTCTGCGATGCCCACGGCAACGGCATCTATCTGGGAGAGCGCGAATGCTCTATCCAGCGCCGCAACCAGAAGGTCATCGAAGAGGCGCCCAGCCCGTTTCTGGACGAGGCCACCCGCCGCGCGATGGGCGAACAGGCCGTCGCGCTGGCTTTGGCGGTGGGGTATACCAGTGCGGGCACGGTGGAATTCATCGTAGATGGTGACAAGAATTTCTACTTTCTCGAAATGAACACGCGGTTGCAGGTCGAACATCCGGTGACCGAGTTGATCACAGGCGTTGACCTTGTGGAACAGATGATCCGCGCGGCCAATGGCGAGCCTTTGAGCCTGAAACAAGAGGATGTGAAGCTGCACGGCTGGGCCATGGAAAGCCGCCTCTACGCCGAGGATCCCTATCGCGGGTTTCTGCCCTCAATCGGGCGTCTGACCCGTTATCGCCCGCCCATGGAAACGCCCGAATACAGTCCCGGCGTTCTGCCGCACGCCCCGGTGGTGCGCAATGACACTGGCGTTTTCGAGGGTGGCGAGATCAGCATGTATTACGATCCGATGATCGCCAAGCTGTGCACATGGGCCCCGACCCGCGCCGAAGCGATTGAGGGGATGCGCGTCGCGCTCGACAGTTTCGAGGTCGAGGGGATCGGTCACAACCTGCCCTTCCTTTCAGCGGTCTATGATCACCCGAAATTCATCTCTGGCGACATCACCACCGCCTTTATCGCCGAAGAATACCCCGACGGGTTCGAGGGCGTGACCCTGCCAGAGGCCGACCTGCGCCGGATCGCGGCTGCCGCTGCGGCCATGTACCGCGTGGGCGAAATCCGCCGCACGCGGATCTCTGGCACCATGGACAACCACGAGCGCAAGGTGGGCAAGGACTGGGTCGTCATCCTGCAAGGTCAAAGCTATGCCCTGACCATCGAGGCCGATCACGACGGGGCGACGGTGGTGATGGGCGACGCCAGCCTGCGGGTCGAAAGCGACTGGGTGCCGGGCAATCCCTTGGCGGTGCTTTCGGTCGATGGCACAGCCTTGGTGATGAAAATGGGCGATATCCCCAACGGATTTCGCCTGCGCACGCGCGGTGCGGACCTAAAGGTCTATGTGCGCACGCCGCGTCAGGCGGAACTGGCCGCGCTGATGCCAGAGAAAGTGCCTGCGGATACGTCAAAGCTGTTGCTGTGCCCGATGCCCGGTCTGATCGTCAATGTCGACGTGACCGTGGGCGACGAGGTGCAAGAGGGGCAGGCACTGTGCACTGTCGAGGCGATGAAGATGGAAAACATCCTGCGCGCCGAGAAAAAGGGCAAGGTCAGCAAGGTAAACGCGGCGGCGGGGGACAGTCTGGCTGTGGATGACGTGATTCTGGAATTCGAATGACCCAGCCTGCGGGGTCCGCCAACACGCTTGCCCTGATGTCGCTGGTTGCGGCACTGGCAAGCTTTGCGGCCCTGCAATATGTGGCCTTTCAGATTGCGGGCGGGGTGTTTCAATACCCGCTGGACGACCCCTATATCCATATGGCCATCGCAGAGCAGATGCGCGCCGGGGGCTATGGGGTGAACGCGGGCGAATACGCGGCTGCGGCCTCGTCCGTGCTGTATCCGCTGTTGCTGATCCCCTTTGCAGGCGAGGCGGCACAGCGGTTCATGCCGCTGGTCTGGAACGCGGTCGGACTGGGGCTGGCGGGCTATTTCTGGGGCCGGATCCTGTGGCTGTCGGGCTATGGCGCGGGCCGGATTGGTCTGCTTCTGGCACTGGCCGGTCCGCTGGCGCTGCATATGGTCGGGCTCGCCTTTACGGGCATGGAACATGCGCTGCATCTGGCAGCAAGCCTTGCGATTGTGTTGGGGCTGATCCATCTGCTTGATCGTGGCCGGATCACCCCGATCCTTGTGGCCGCGATCCTGTTGGCCCCGATCCTGCGGTTCGAGGGGCTGGCGCTGGCGCTGTTGGCGGCGGGCGTCGTGGTCTGTCGCGGGCGCATTATGGCAGGGATCGGCCTTGCCGCGCTGGCGGTTGTGCCGGTCGTGGCGTTCTCACTTTACCTGACCTCGCTGGGGTTGGACCCGATGCCAAGCTCGATCACCGCGAAACTGGCAACCGGGCCACAGGACAGCACCGGATCATCCAGCTGGATCGCGTCCAAGCTGTCTGGGCTGGCCGGGCGTCCGCAACAGATCCTCGTGGTTTTCCTGGCTGTGGCTGCCGCTCTTGCCTTGTTTCGTGGCGTGCGCCACTCGCCGCGGGTCTGGCTGCTGGTGGTGGGTGTTCTTGCGGGTGGGGCGCATGTGCTATTTGCCAAATTCGGCTGGATGGATCGCTATGAAATCTACATTCTGGCCACTCTGGCGGCAGTCACCCTTGCCGTTGCCGGAATTTCACAAATCCAAATGGCCCCGCTGCTGCCAGCCGCGGCCATGCTGGTCTCGGCGAGTTTCTATGTGCCCCTGCTGATTACAGAATATCCAAAGACCACCCGCGCGATCGAGTTTCAACAAGGCCAAATGGCGCGGTTTGCAAAGGATTTCCTGAAAGAGCCGGTTGCCGTCAACGATCTGGGCCTCGTCGTCTGGCAGAACCCGGATTATGTGCTGGACCTCTGGGGGCTGGCCAATCACGAGGCGCGCCGCCTTCGTCTGAGCGGCACGCAGGCGTTTTGGCCCGATGCGCTGGCACAGGATAAGAATGTCTCTGTGGCGATGGTCTATGCGCGTTGGTTTCAGGCGGGTCTGGGCGAGGATTGGGTGCCGCTTGGCACGCTGCGCCTGCGTGTGAGGGGCACATACCTTGGCGCGCCCCATGTGCAGTTCTTCCTGACAGACGACATTGATCCCGCGCCCTATCTGGCCTTGTTGAAAGACTGGCAGGCGGGCCTGCCGCAGGGCGCAGAGTTCGTGTTTGCCGAGGGGATCGACGGATGAGCCGCCCTGTCTATTCTGCCGCCGCTCTCGCTGCCGCATCATTCTGGTCGCGGATTTCCTGCTTGCGGATCGGCATTTTGTCGATGCTTCGCGTGATCTCGCGCACATCCCACGGAAAGGGTTTGCGCTGTATGACGCCGCCATCCTTGCCAATCAGCGTCAGCATAAAGCCCCGTGGCCGCAGCGTCTTGCGGATGTCGGATTTGGCGCGCGGGTCCGTGTCGATGATGATGACCACGTCGCGTTCGATCAGTGGTTCCGGCCGCGCCACAAGCAGGGCCATCTGTTCCTGGAACCGTGGGTCCGCAGGCGTATCGGCAAAGACGACGATTGGCCGTTTGATCCAGCGAAAATCCTCTAGCGACAGATCGGTGGCGTTCAAGGGGGCCAGGCCCACCGAAAGATCGGGGGCAACGTCCACGGCGATCGCCTCTTCCATACTGTCCTCACTCACCACAACTTCGGTGGTCACGGCGTCGGGATTGGCCGCTGTGACGGTGTCCACTTCGCTGTCCGGTGTCGGGTCCGGTGCGCTCGATATGCTTTGCGCGCTCGCATTTGCCGCAAGAAACGCCGTAATAACAAGGGTCAAGAACTGCTTCATAGGTCCTCCAGTTGAAATGCATATAGGGTGCATTGCGGCGGAATCGAAGAGCAAACGCGTGATCCCCCCCTCAAATCTGCGTATTTCACGTAAGATCCCCGTGATCTTTTGCGTAATCCCAAAAGGAGAACTGGCATGAGCGACAAATCAGACTGGAGCGCACGCGCCGAAAAAGAGCTGCGCGGGCGGCCTTTGGACGATCTGACATGGCACACCCCCGAGGGCATCGATGTGCAGCCGGTCTATACAGCCGCCGATGCCGAAGGGCTGGCGCATATGGGGTCGATGCCGGGCGAGGCGCCGTTCACACGCGGCCCGCGTGCGACGATGTATACCGGGCGGGCCTGGACGATCCGGCAATATGCGGGGTTTTCTACGGCAGAGGAATCCAACAGCTTTTACCGTAAGGCACTGGCCGCCGGGCAGCAGGGTGTGTCGGTCGCCTTCGATCTGGCCACGCACCGGGGCTATGACAGCGACCACGAACGCGTGATCGGCGATGTGGGCAAGGCGGGTGTGGCCATCGACAGCGTCGAGGATATGAAGGTGCTGTTTGACGGCATTCCGCTGGGCGAGGTGTCGGTGTCGATGACCATGAACGGCGCGGTGATCCCGGTGCTGGCCTCTTTCATCGTGGCAGGCGAGGAACAGGGCGTGTCACGCGCCGCCCTGTCGGGCACCATTCAGAACGACATTCTGAAAGAGTTCATGGTGCGAAACACCTATATCTACCCGCCCGAACCCTCGATGCGGATCGTGTCGGACATTATCGAATATACCTCAAACGAGATGCCGAAATTCAACTCGATCTCGATTTCGGGCTATCACATGCAAGAGGCGGGCGCGAACCTTGTGCAGGAACTGGCCTTTACGCTGGCGGACGGCAAGGAATATGTGAAGGCGGCTGTGGCCAAGGGCATGGATGTTGACGCGTTCGCGGGTCGGTTGTCGTTCTTTTTCGCGATCGGCATGAATTTCTTTATGGAAGTGGCCAAACTGCGCGCCGCGCGCTTCTTGTGGCATCGCATCATGTCAGAGTTCAACCCGCAGAAACCCGGCTCGCTGATGTTGCGCACCCATTGCCAGACCTCTGGCGTCAGCTTGCAGGAACAGGACCCTTACAACAACATCGTGCGCACCGCCTATGAGGCGATGAGCGCGGTGCTGGGCGGCACGCAATCTTTGCACACCAACAGCTTTGACGAGGCCATCGGCCTGCCCACCGAAACCAGCAGCCGCATCGCGCGCAACACGCAGCTTATCCTTCAAAACGAAACCGGTGTGACCAATGTGATCGATCCCTTGGCCGGGTCCTACTATGTGGAAAAACTCACCTCTGATCTGGTCGACGCGGCGTGGAAGATCATCTGCGAGATCGACGACATGGGCGGGATGACCAAGGCCGTCGCCACCGGAATGCCCAAGCTGCGCATCGAAGAGGCCGCCGCGCGCCGTCAGGCCGCCGTGGACAAGGGCGATGATGTGATTGTCGGCGTGAACAAGTTCAAGCTGGACAAACAGGACCCCATCGAAGTGCGCGACATCGACAACGATCAGGTCCGCGAGGCACAGGTGGCGCAACTGGCGCGCATCCGGTCAAGCCGCGACAGTGCGGCAGTAGAGGCGACGCTGGCCGCACTAGAGACCGGCGCGAAGGACGGCACCGGCAACCTGTTGGCGCTGGCGATAGAGGCGGCGCGGGCGCGGGCCACGGTCGGAGAGATCAGCATGGCGATGGAAAACGCCTTTGGCCGTCACCGCGCCGAGGTCAAGACGCTGGCGGGGGTTTACGGGGCGGCCTACGAGGGCGACGCGGGCTTTGCCGCGATCCAGAAATCGGTCGAGGATTTTGCCGAGGCCGAGGGCCGT
>CALGTJ010000398.1 GCA_937901435.1 uncultured Rhodobacter sp.
GACCTGCCAGAAGACCAGCGGTTCGGCGGCGAAGTCCGCGCCACGCAGGTGTTTGATCGTCTGGCCGGGGCTTGGGCCTATTGGGGCTGGAAGGGCGACTATTTCACCAACGAATCCGACGCGCAGGCCTATTATGATGAGATGCGCTATATGTTGGCCACGCAAAAGGCCGCGCCAAACTCGCCCCAGTGGTTCAACACAGGCCTGCATTGGGCCTACGGCATCGACGGCCCGGCACAGGGGCACTTCTATGTGGACTACAAGACGGGCAAGCTGACCAAGTCCAAGTCCTCTTACGAGCACCCCCAGCCGCATGCCTGTTTCATCCAGTCCGTCAGCGACGATCTGGTGAACGAGGGCGGCATCATGGATCTCTGGGTCCGCGAGGCGCGTCTGTTCAAGTATGGGTCTGGCACAGGCACCAACTTCAGCTCTCTGCGGGCCGAGGGCGAGGCGCTGTCGGGCGGGGGGCGTTCGTCCGGTCTCATGGGCTTCCTCAAGATTGGGGACCGCGCAGCAGGCGCGATCAAGTCGGGCGGCACCACACGCCGTGCCGCAAAAATGGTGATCTGCGACGCCGACCACCCGGATATCGAAGAGTTTATCAACTGGAAGGTTAAGGAAGAGCAAAAGGTTGCCTCTTTAGTGGCCGGATCCAAGGCGCACGAGCAGCACCTGAACAAGATTTTCGAGGCGATTGCGAAATGGGACGGCGATCTGGCCGATGCGGCCGATCCGGCCAAGAACCCAAGCCTGAAAACCGTTGTACGCGCTGCCAAAAAGGCCGCGATCCCAGAGACGTATGTCAAGCGCGTGCTGGATTATGCCAAGCAGGGCTACACTGGCATCGAATTTCCGACCTACGACACCGATTGGGATTCAGAGGCCTATTCCAGCGTTTCGGGCCAGAACTCGAACAACTCCGTCCGCGTGACCGATGCGTTCCTGAAGGCCGTTGAAAACGACGCCGATTGGGAATTGCTGCGCCGCACCGACGGCAAGGTCGCCAAGACGATCAAGGCGCGCGATCTGTGGCAGGACATCGGCCACGCGGCCTGGTCCTGTGCCGATCCGGGCATCCAGTATCACGACACGGTCAACGCCTGGCACACTTGCCCCGAAGACGGCGCGATCCGGGGGTCAAACCCTTGTTCTGAATATATGTTCCTCGACGACACGGCCTGTAACCTTGCCTCGATGAACCTGCTGACCTTCCTCAAGGACGGCAAATTCCTGTCAGAGGATTACATCCACGCCACACGCCTCTGGACCCTGACGCTGGAAGTCTCTGTGACCATGGCGCAATTCCCGTCCAAGGGAATCGCGCAGCGGTCCTATGACTTCCGCACGCTGGGTCTGGGCTATGCCAACATCGGTGGTCTGCTGATGACCATGGGCCATGGCTATGACAGCGACGAGGGCCGCGCGCTGTGCGGTGCGCTGACCGCGATCATGACGGGTGTGTCCTATGCCACCAGCGCCGAAATGGCGGGTGAGTTGGGCGCGTTTCCGGGCCACAAGCGCAACGCAAAGCACATGCTGCGCGTGATCCGCAACCACCGCAACGCCGCCTATGGCAAGACCGATGGCTACGACGCCCTCGACATCAAACCTGTTGCGCTGGATCACGGCAATTGCCCTGACGAAACCCTTGTCGATCTTGCCAAATCCGCCTGGGACGAGGCGCTGGATCTGGGCGAACGCCATGGGTTCCGCAATGCGCAAGTGTCCGTGATTGCACCCACGGGCACCATCGGTCTGGTCATGGATTGCGACACGACGGGGATCGAGCCTGACTTTGCGCTGGTGAAGTTCAAGAAGCTGGCTGGGGGCGGGTATTTCAAGATCATCAACCACGCCGTGCCCGGTGCGCTGGAAAACCTCGGTTATGGCTCTGCCCAGATCGAAGAAATCGTGTCATATGCGGTCGGTCACGGCACGCTTGGCAATGCGCCCGGCATCAATCACAGCACGCTTGTGGGGCATGGCTTTGGTCAGAAGGAACTGGAAAAGATCGAGGCCGCGCTGCCGTCGGCCTTTGACATCCGCTTTGTCATGAACCAGTGGACGCTGGGCGAAGAGTTTTGCACCGGCACGCTGGGCATTCCCGTCGCCAAGCTGACGGACCCATCGTTCGACCTGCTGCGTCACCTCGGCTTTACCAAGGCCGACATCGACGCCGCCAACGACCATGTCTGTGGCACCATGACACTGGAAGGCGCGCCGCACCTGAAGACAGAGCACTACAGCATCTTTGATTGCGCCAATCCTTGTGGCAAAAAAGGCAAGCGTTATCTGAGTGTTAACAGCCATATCGACATGATGGCCGCGGCGCAGTCGTTCATCTCTGGCGCGATCTCCAAGACCATCAACATGCCAAACGATGCCACCATCGAAGACTGCCAGAAAGCCTACGAGCGGTCGTGGCAGATGGGCGTCAAGGCCAATGCGCTCTATCGTGATGGGTCCAAGCTAAGCCAGCCTTTGGCCTCTGCCTTGGTCGAGGACGACGAAGAGGCCGAAGAAATCCTCGCCTCTGGGTCGCATCAGGAAAAGGCCACTGTACTGGCCGAAAAGATCATCGAAAAGATCATCTACAAAGAGGTCATCAAACAGCGCGAACATGCCCGCGAGAAACTGCCCCAGCGGCGTCGCGGCTATACGCAAAAGGCCAATGTGGGCGGTCACAAGGTCTATCTGCGCACCGGAGAATATAACGACGGCACGCTGGGCGAGATCTTTATCGACATGCACAAAGAGGGCGCGGGCTTTCGCGCGATGATGAACAATTTCGCCATCGCCGTGTCGGTCGGTCTGCAATACGGCGTCCCGCTAGAGGAATTCGTTGACGCCTTTACCTTTACCCGGTTTGAACCGGCGGGCATCGTGCATGGCAACGAAACGATCAAGAACGCCACCTCGATCCTTGACTATATCTTCCGCGAACTGGCTGTGTCCTATCTGGATCGCACCGATCTGGCCCATGTCCAGCCAAGTGGGACCCATTTCGACGATCTGGGTCGCGGCGAAGAGGAAGGCATCCGCAACTTTGACCCTGTGCCCGACAGCCGTGGCGCAAGCCCGATCGACGTGCTGCGTCAGGTCGCCTCTGCCGGGTTCACCCGCAAGCGCGTCCCGCACGAGCTGATCGTGCTGAACGGTGGGGCCTCTGGTGCGATCGCGCTGAACGGGGCAGGGGATCCGGTCGCCGCCCTTGAGGCGCTGATGCCAGAGATCGCCACTGGTGGTGTGGCCACGGCCCTGCGCTCTGGCACGGCAACCCAGATCGATCCGCGCGCTAAAGCCAAGATGCAGGGCTACGAGGGTGATCCATGTGGGGATTGCGGCAACTACACGCTGGTGCGCAACGGCACCTGCATGAAGTGCAACACCTGCGGCGGAACAAGCGGGTGTAGCTAAGATCTTGATATAAAACGGATGGCGGCATGCCCCGGATACGCATGCCGCCACCACAAATGTATGATGAGTGTTGCGGTGTCTTACGTCTGTTCAGAATAGTTGGATGCATGGGGACCCGCTGGTGCGATGTGACGCAGCAGATTGATGTGCTGTGCGCAAAAGACCGTCCGTAACGAGGGCCTAATGACAGTTGTAAGTTTTAAAGAAGATGTGCGAATTTCAGACGCTCACCGAACAAAGCTTCGGTCATTTGTCTCTTGCCCGGATCAAAATATTTTTGGCTTGGCAAATCAAATCGGGATCAAAGTCGTCGAAGAAGATATGCCAGATAGCATTTCCGCCGTGCTTGTCTGTTCGCCGCTCTGTGGTGCAAAATCCGGATACCGTGTTGCAGTAAATAGACATCACAGTGTCGCGCGAAAGCGCATGAGTATCGCGCATGAGATTGGTCATTTTGTGCTTCACCTCCATGACAGCGCGTTCTCAGCCGTCACAGAAGAGGAACATAGTCTGCTAATGCTGGAACATCGTGGCAGCGACCCCTCTTGGGCAGAAGTCGTGCCTTTCACGATTGAGGAGGCTGGAAATTCATACAGAGCCGCGCATCGCGGGCACGCCCGTCTCGAGACTGAGGCGAATGCGTTTATGCGCGCGCTCTTGATGCCGCCCTGTCGCGTCAGACAGAGCCGCATGTACCAACTCAAAGATTTCAACGCTTTAGCCAAGGAATTTGGGGTGTCACGGGCGGCAATTAATCTTCAGCTTAACCTGATGGAGAGACAAAAAACCGCTGAAAAGGGTGACATAGGTTAATTTTCAACCATCGCTTTTGGGCGTGGTTCGCAAACTGGATGAGGACGAACGACGCGTCTTTGTCCCTCGTTTTCTGGGACGGGTGCGCTCGTCCCCGACGCCGATCAGGCCGCAGGCAGAAAACCGGGCGGTACATCAGAATGAGCCTGATCGGCGAAACTGGGGTCCCTTCGGGGGCCCCTTCTTCTCTTGGGAAACATTAAAATGGAAGAACGACGTTTGCCTGGAAATAAAGCGTTGACCTCTATATTGTGTCTTTGACTTTCCAGGGCACTTCAGATAGAGTTAAGATGAGTTTTGGCTGTAGGTCTGACATAGGTGTTCATCTTTGAGATAGCTTTGGGGTGGTTGATAAGGAAGCTGCTTGATGTCGCTTCAAACCTCTTCAGGTCTCTATTGAAAGTAGCTGTAACCACTGTACGTGCAGTTCGCCAAATCGATAACGTACGAAAACATCATAGGGCCATAACTAAGAGGTTTTTTAGCCCGGATTATTCACCACGGTCGGTTGGCGGCTGCGGTATGAGAGTGAT
>CALGTJ010000399.1 GCA_937901435.1 uncultured Rhodobacter sp.
GGCCGCCGCGATTCCGGCCCGATTGCTGACGGTGCAAAAGGGCGCGCAGGTTCTGGATATGTGCGCCGCCCCCGGCGGCAAGACCCTGCAACTTGCGGCTGCGGGGGCGAAGGTCACCGCGCTGGATGTGTCCGAGGGCCGAATGATCCGTGTCGCAGAAAACCTTGCGCGCGTCGGGCTGAACGCCAGTTGCGTTGTTGGCGACGCGACTAAATGGCAGCCAGAGGCGCTGTTTGACGCAATTCTGCTGGACGCCCCCTGTTCGGCCACAGGCACGATCCGCCGCCACCCCGATCTGCCCTATGCCAAGGACGGATCAGAGTTCATGGGCCTTTTCGCCTTGCAGGAAACGATGATTGACCGGGCGGTCGAGATGCTGAAACCCGGTGGTAAACTGATCTATTGCACCTGTTCGCTTTTGCCTGACGAGGGCGAAGTGCAGATTGAAGAGGCGCTGGGGCGTCACGCTGACATGTCGCTTGATGAAAACGCGATAGAGCGCGCGTGGATCGAAGAGGCTTGGCGAACCGAAACCGGCCTGCGTCTGCGCCCGGATTTCTGGGGCGAGCTTGGCGGCATGGACGGGTTTTTCATTGCGGCTCTGCAAAAAGCTGCCTGAGGCCATATTTGGGCAATGACAGAATTCGCCGCGTTGCGTATGATCTCTTCAACAAGAAGTTGAAAAACGCCAACCAATACCAGGCAGGCGAGGCAAGGCAGGCCCGTGTCACACAGCAAATCGCAGTCCGGGACTTGGACGCGCTGGATGAACCGATTCCATGCGCGACGGGCGGCCTTTGGTCAGCCTGCGGCCGGATTCGTATCACAACCGGAACCGCGCACGATTGGCCGTGTGGCGCGCGGGCGCCAGCTATGTGCTGGCAATTTCCTGTTTGGGGGGCAGGTGGTCGAGGCGCCTGATACTGCGATCTGGGACCTCAAAATGCCAAGCGCACGGTTCGAAGAAGAATTGCACGGCTTTACGTGGCTCGACGATCTGGCGGCAACGGGCGATGTCAGGGCGCGGCGCTGTGCGCAACAATGGACCACGGGTTGGATTGAAAAATTTGGTAATGGTACCGGACCGGGGTGGGTGCCTGCCAGTACGGGACGGCGGGTGATCCGCTGGATCAACCACGCGATTTTCTTGCAGAATGCGCAAGAGCGCGAGGCGTCAGAGGCCTATTATCGCTCTCTTGGGCATCAGACGATTTTCCTCAGTCGCCGCTGGCATGTGACCCAACCCGGTGTGCCCCGGTTCGAGGCGCTGACCGGGTTGATCTATTCCGGGCTTGCCCTGATCGGGATGGAAAGCCACGTTGGCCCGGCCATTTCCGCCCTTGCCAAGGAATGCGACGAGCAGATCGACAAGGACGGTGGGATCCCCAGCCGCAACCCCGAAGAGTTGCTGGAAATTTTTACGCTGTTGAACTGGGCCTCATCGGCGTTGTCCGAGGCGGGAAAGATCCCGCCCAAACCGATCCTGAACGCGATAGAACGTATGGCCCCGACCCTGCGTGCCTTGCGTCACGCGGATGGCGGGCTGGCCCGGTTTCATGGTGGTGGACGCGGGTTAGAGGGGCGGCTGGATCACGCTTTGGCCAGTTCCGGCGTGCGAACTCCTCCGGGGCCGGGTCTGGCGATGGGGTTTGCGCGGCTGTCTGCGGGGCGCACCTCTGTGATCGTCGATGTGGCCGCCCCTCCGACGGGTGTGTTGGAACGCAACGCCCATGCCTCTACCCTCGCGATAGAGGTGACCTCCGGGCGGCGGCCCTTGGTGGTGAACTGCGGGTCCGGCGTGCCGTTCGGCGATGAATGGGCCAAGGCAGGCCGTGCTACCGCGTCGCATTCCGTGTTGGAAATCGAGGGCTATTCCTCGTCCCGGTTCGAGGCGCAGAAACGGCTGGGTCAGTCGTCGCGCGATTTTCTGGCCGATGTGCCCAAGGACGTGCGGATGCGCCAGAACAACGATACAGGCGGCGTTGGCCTGATGGCGGGGCATGATGGCTATGCGCCGACCCACGGGCTGACCCATGTGCGCGCGATTGATCTGTCGGTCGACGGGCGCGGCATGGCCGGGGATGACACGATTGCGACGGTGTCCACCGACAACAACCGGGTGTTTGACGCGGTGCAAGACCGGCTCAAGCTGCAAGGCATCCCGTTTCACATCCGCTTTCACCTGCATCCCGAGGTCGACGCAGAGGTCGATCTGGGGGGCGCGGCTATCTCTTTGGCGCTGAAAAGCGGAGAGATCTGGATTTTTCGCCACGATGGCATTGCCGAAATGTCCTTGCAGCCAAGCGTTTACCTTGAAAAAGGGCGTTTGCGCCCGCGCGCGACAAAACAGATCGTTCTCTCTGCGCGCGCAATAGAGTATGCGACGCGCATCCGGTGGACGCTTGCCAAGGCGCAGGACACGCCCAGCCATGTGCGCGACCTTGAACGCGACGACCGGGACATGTTGAGCTAAGAGAATAAGGACCTCCTGCCCATGACTGACCTTGCACAGGTGCGCCGCGCCCTGATTTCCGTTTCCGACAAGACCGGGCTGATAGACTTGGCAAAGGCGCTGGATGCGCGCGGGATCGAGTTGCTGTCAACCGGTGGGTCGGCGGCGATGATCCGCGAGGCGGGCTTGACGGTGCGCGATGTGGCCGATGTGACCGGTTACCCCGAGATGATGGACGGACGGGTCAAGACGCTGCACCCGGCGGTGCATGGCGGTTTGTTGGCGCTGCGCGATAATCCAGAGCACGTGGCCGCGATGGAGGCCCATGACATTGGCGGCATCGACCTGTTGGTGGTCAATCTTTACCCGTTCGAGGAAACTGTGGCTTCGGGCGCGGACTATGACACTTGTGTTGAGAATATCGACATCGGTGGCCCTGCGATGATTCGCGCGGCGTCCAAGAACCACGGCTTTGTCACGGTGATTGTAGATGCGCAGGATTACGCGCCCCTGCTGACGGAATTAGAGGCCAATGACGGCGCGACCACCTATGGCTTTCGCCAGAACATGGCGCAGATCGCCTATGCCCGCACCGCCGCCTATGACACGGCTGTGTCGACCTGGATGGCGGGCGCGCTGGATCAAGAGGCCCCGCGTCGGCGTGGCTTTGCCGGAACTCTGGCACAAACCCTGCGCTACGGCGAGAACCCGCATCAGAACGCGGCGTTCTATACCGATGTTACGGGCCGTGTGGGGGTTGCGACCGCCGTGCAGCATCAGGGTAAAGAGCTAAGCTATAACAACATCAACGACACCGATGCGGCGTTTGAACTGGTCAGCGAGTTTGCGCCGGGTAGCGGACCGGCCTGCGCCATCATCAAACACGCCAACCCCAGCGGCGTGGCGCGGGGTGCGACCTTGGCGCAGGCATACGAGCGCGCCTTTGATTGCGACCGGACCTCTGCGTTTGGCGGGATCATCGCGCTGAACCAGCCTTTGGACGGGGCGACGGCGCGCGCGATTTGCGAGATCTTCACAGAGGTGGTCATCGCCCCCGGTGCGGATGACGAGGCGCGCGCGATCTTTGCCAAGAAAAAGAACCTGCGCCTGCTGACCACCGATGGCCTCGCGGACCCGCGCGCGAGGATGCAGGTGATGCGTCAGGTCGCGGGTGGGTTTTTGTTACAGGACAAGGACACAGGTCACGTGGGTCTGAAGGATCTGCGCGTTGTCACCAAACGCCAGCCGACAGAGGCCGAGATGGCCGATCTGCTGTTTGCCTGGACCGTGGCGAAGCATGTGAAATCCAACGCGATCGTCTACGTCAAGGACGGCGCGACCGTTGGTGTGGGCGCGGGACAGATGAGTCGTCTGGACTCGGCGTTGATTGCCGCCAAAAAGGCCGAACGCATGGCAGAGGCGATGGGCTTGCCCGCGTCACTGGCCAAAGGGTCTGCCGTGGCGTCGGATGCGTTCTTTCCCTTTGCCGATGGTCTGCTAGAGGCGGCTGCGGCGGGGGCCAGCACGGTCATTCAACCCGGCGGGTCGATGCGCGACGACGAAGTCATTGCCGCTGCGGATGAGGCCGGGCTTGCCATGGTCTTTACCGGCATGCGTCATTTCAGGCACTAACCCCATGCGTCAGATTTTCAAAATCGCCGCTGTGGTGTTTGTGCTGGATCAAGCGATCAAATGGGTCGTGGTGCAATACCTCGACCTGCAACATCGGGCCGAAATCGACGTCTTTCCGCCCTATCTGAACCTGCGGATGGCGTGGAACCGGGGCATAAACTTTGGCTTGTTTTCCGGTGATATGGATCTGACACGCTGGATCCTGATTGCAGTGGCACTGCTGATCACAGGCTGGGTGATCTGGTGGATGCGCAGCGAAACGCGCCCGCTTGCGCGGATCTCTGCCGGTTTGCTGATCGGCGGGGCCTTGGGCAATGTGATCGACCGAATCGTATATGGTGCCGTCGCGGATTTTCTGAACATGTCCTGCTGTGGATTCGACAATCCCTTTGCCTTCAATGTGGCTGATATTGCGATCTTTGTCGGTGCGTTCGGCCTGATCTTGTTCACCGGGGAAAAGAAGACTGCGTGACGATCTGATTTCTATGCGCTACACACAACAACATCGACGGGACTGAGGAGCGGGCAATGCGCGCATTTGGCGGAAAAATCGTGATTGTTTTGATGGCTTTGGCCGTCGTTTCCGGTTGCAGCAGCAAGAAAGATCCAAAACTGCTGAATATTCAGTCCAGCACCAGCGGACCGGATGAATTTGGTATTTTGCCCAACAAGCCCTTGGAACAACCGACAACTTTTGCTGAATTGCCGCCTCCGACACCGGGTGGGGCGAACCGGGGCGATGCAACCCCGAATGCGGATGCGATCATCGCGCTGGGTGGAAATCCTGCGGCGGTCTCGCGGGGGATCCCGGCGCAGGACGGCGGCATCGTTCAACACACCAGCCGATATGGGCGAACCGCGGGAATCCGCCAGACGCTCGCTGCCGAAGACCTTGATTTTCGCCGTCGCAAAGATGGCCGCGTGTTAGAGCGGCTGTTTAACGTGAACGTGTATTTCCGCGCGTATCAGCGCCAGTCGCTTGATAAATATGCAGAGCTTGACCGTTTCCGGCGTCTTGGCGTGCGCACACCTGCCGCGCCGCCAAACATTACACAGAATTAATTATTCAATCAGGCAACACCCTTTATAAGTGCGCAGAATACTCATCTGCCTGCTCACATAATCGTTGGGCGGGTTGATGCGCCGCGATTGAGGCGTATCTAGTTCAAAAGAAATACGACTAAGGGAGAGCCCATGCGCCGTCTTGCCGCCTGCCTGATAGCCTGTCTGATGCCGATCACGGCTCAGGCCACTGAGTTGACCAGTTTTTCACTGGACAATGGAATGGATATCGTGGTGATCGAGGATCACCGCGCGCCCGTCGTTGTCCACATGGTCTGGTATCGTGCGGGGGCCGCCGACGAACCGCCCGGAAAATCCGGCATCGCCCATTTTTTGGAACACCTGCTGTTCAAGGGCACAGATGATATGGCCCCCGGTGAGTTTTCTGCCACCGTGGCCGAAAATGGCGGGTCCGACAACGCTTTTACCTCTTGGGATTACACGGGCTACCACCAGCGCGTCGCGGCGGATCGTCTTGATCTGATGATGAAGATGGAGGCCGACAGAATGCGCGATCTGCGCCTGACGGTCGACGATATCGGCACCGAACGCGACGTGATCATCGAAGAGCGCAACACCCGCGTTGAAAACGACCCCGGTGCCCTGTTCGGTGAACAGCGCAGTGCTGCACAGTACCTCAACCACCCCTACGGCATCCCGATCATTGGCTGGAAGCACGAGGCAGAAGCCCTGCAACTGGAAGACGCGCTGGAGTATTACAAAACCTTCTATGCGCCCAACAATGCGATCCTGATCGTCGCTGGCGATGTGCAGCCGCAAGAGGTTTTGGAACTGGCCAAGAGGCATTATGGCCCGCTTGCGCCAACGCCCGGTCTTGGCGAACGTGTCCGCCCGCAAGAGCCGCCGCAGACCGCCGCGCGACGTCTGGTCTATGAGGATCCGCGCGTCTCGCAGCCCTATGTGATCCGTACCTATCTTGCCCCCGAACGCGACCCCGGCGCACAGACTGAGGCGGCGGCGCTGATGCTGCTGTCTGATATTCTCGGCGGCAACGGGGCCACCTCTGTTCTGGGGCAAAAGCTACAATTCGAAGAGCAAAAGGCGATCTATGCCTCTGCCTTCTACCGACCCCTGGCCTATGACGACACGACCTTTGGGCTGGTGATCGTGCCGGTGCCGGGGATCTCGCTGCAAGAGGCCGAAGAGGCATTGGACGCCGCTGTAGCGGAATTCATGCAAGAGGGCGTTGACCCCGTGCAACTGGACCGTCTCAAGCTGCAATTGCGCGCCGCAGAGGTTTACGCACAGGATTCCACCGCAGGTTTGGCGCGTCGCTATGGGGCTGCGTTGACCTCTGGCCTGACCCTGCAAGATATCGAGGACTGGCCCGGAATTGTTCAGAACGTGACAGAGGCCGACATTATGGCCGCCGCTGAACGGGTCTTTGATCTGGACAAATCGGTCACCGGCTGGCTGACGAAACCTGCCTCAACGGAGATGACACAATGATCCGCTTTATTGCTGTTGCGCTGACAGGGCTGGTTCTGTCGCTGCCCGCACAGGCCGCTGTCGAGATCAAAGAGGTGACCTCGCCCGGTGGTGTCACCGCCTGGCTGGTAGAAGAGCATTCCATTCCTTTTGTCGCGCTTGAACTGCGCTTCAAAGGGGGGGCGTCGCTGGACGCTGTGGGCAAACGCGGTGCGATCAATCTGATGACTGGCCTGATCGAAGAGGGGTCAGGGGATATGACGTCTCGCGAATTCGCCGCCGCCCAAGAGGCCCTTGCCGCCAGTTTCAGCTTTGACGTCAGCGATGATTCCCTGTCGATTTCGGCGCGGTTCCTGACCGAGAACCGTGATGCCTCTGTCGAATTGCTGCGCTCTGCGATCATCGAGCCGCGCTTTGACGCCGACGCGATAGAACGGGTGCGCGGGCAGGTGATCTCTATCATTCAGGGCGATGAAAAAGACCCGGATCAGATAGCCAGCGAACAATTTGGCAAAATGGTCTACGGCGACCACCCCTATGCGACCTCGATCAATGGCACGGAACAATCTGTTATGGCGTTGACCCGTGACGATCTGATTGCCGCGCACAAGGCCGTTCTGGCCCGCGATCTGGTTCATGTGGGGGTGGTGGGCGACATCACCGAGGCAGAGCTTGGCGCGATGCTGGACACGCTGCTGGGGGATCTGCCGGCGACGGGTGCGACGCCTCCGGTCGAGGCAAATCTGACCTTTCAGGGCGGTGTGACCGTCGTGCCCTTCGCCACGCCGCAATCGGTGGCGATTTTTGGGCAAAAGGGTCTGGCGCGGGATGATCCCGACTTTTTCGCCGCCTTCGTGATGAACACGGTTCTGGGGGCTGGCGGGTTTGAAAGCCGTCTGATGGATGAGGTCCGGGAAAAACGTGGCCTGACCTATGGCGTCTATTCCTATCTCGCGGACAAGGATTACGCTGATCTGCTGGTCGGGCGCGTTGCCTCTGCCAATGATCGCGTGGCCGAGGCGATCGATGTGATCCAGCAAGAATGGCAAAAGCTGGCGACAGAGGGTATCACGCAGGCCGAGTTGGACCGCGTTGTGACCTATCTGACCGGGGCCTATCCCCTGCGCTTTGACGGCAATGCGACGATTGCGGGGATCTTGGTCGGGATGCAGCTTGGCGATCTGCCCATCGACTATATTGCGACCCGCAATGACAAGGTGCGTGCCGTGACGGTCGAGGACGTTAAACGCGTGGCGGCCCGGCTGATCAGTCCAGAGACCCTGACCTTTGTCGTCGTCGGCGAGCCAACAGGGCTAGAGACGACCAACTGATACGTTTTCGCCAAGGTGCCGGACCGGTGCCTTGGCGAGATACCGCCCGGTTTGCACAATTTGTTGACGCACCTTGCCTCTGACCGCTTAAACTCTCTCAAAGGTCCCTTGCATCGCCGGGGCCTTTTTTGTTTCAGGAGTTTCCGATGAAGATATTTCGCACCGCTGCCATCGTCTTTGCCCTGCTCACCGCACAAACCGCCTCTGCCCAATCGCTGGGCTTTACCATGCCCGGTGCGGCGGATCCCGGCTATGTGAAATCGAAATGGGTCAAAGGCCCGGATCAGGGCGTTCTAAACCGCTATGCCCAGACCAAAATCACCCACATCACCTTTCACCACGAAGGCTTTGCCAACAGCGACCCTATTGCCTTCGCCAAATACGCCCCCGGCCGTTTGCGTCAGTCCACCGTGCAGCGCGCGCGCAATATCCATAACTTTCATGTGGATAGCGGCCTTGGGATGATCGCCTATAATTTTGTTGTGGGGGTAAAGGGCGACATTGCGCAAGGCCGCCCCCTGTCTTTTGCGCCCGCGACGTTCACCAAAGACCCTGCCACTGGCAAAACTGCTGATTTCACCGGCCATTTCGCGGTGGTTTTGCTGGGTGACTTCGGGGTCGAAGAGTTAAGCCCTCAGATGCGGTTGGGTCTGGTCAAGGTCATGTCCGAGGGCCAGCGATTTTTCCGTGTGCCCACGGCCAACATCGAGCCGCATAAAGATCACGTCAGCCACAATGGCCGGTTTGGCACACAATGCCCCGGCATGCACGTCTATGATCAAAAAGGGCTTATCGCCAATATGACCCTCGCGGTCAGCCTGCAAACCGAACTGGCACAGCGTGGATGTTATGCCTCTGGCATTGATGGAGAGTTTGGCGACGGCTCGCAGGCGGCGCTGCAAAAACTGGCCCAACAGAACCCCGACCTTGGCAAGCTTGCGGCCAACGATGAAACGCTTTGGGCGATGCTGGATGCGCCAAAGGCGGTTTGCAAATAGGGTGTTAACGATGATCTTGCCGCTGTAGATCCCCCATGGTCGAATCGCCGCCACCTATGCTATCCCTAGCGGCATGAACGTCGCACACCCCAACATAAGCCAAGACTTGCCTGTGATCCGTCAACTTAACGAGGGCGCGATCAACCGCATTGCGGCGGGGGAAGTCGTGGAACGTCCCGCCTCTGCGGTCAAGGAACTGGTCGAAAATGCGATAGACGCAGGCGCGCGGCGGATCGACATTTCCTATTCGGACGGGGGTAAAACTCTGATCCGCGTCACCGACGATGGCCATGGCATCCCGGCCGAGGCGATGCCGCTGGCCCTGTCGCGTCATGCCACGTCGAAGATTGACGGCTCTGACCTGCTCAACATCCATACCTTCGGCTTTCGCGGCGAGGCTTTGCCCTCGCTCGGCGCGGTGGGGCGTCTGACGATTACCTCTCGTGTCGCGGGGCGCGAGGCCGCCGAGATCACCGTGGCCGGAGGGCGAGAGTCCCCCGCGCGGCCCGCCGCCCTGAACGCAGGCACTGTGGTTGAGTTGCGTGATCTGTTTTATGCCACGCCCGCCCGCCTGAAATTCCTGCGCAGTGATCGTGCAGAAGCACAGGCCATCGCGGATGTGGTCAAACGCCTCGCCATGGCAGAGCCCTTTACCGGTTTCACCCTGCGCGATATGTCCGGCGGCGGCGAGGGCCGCGTGGTCTTTCGCGCCGATGCGGAAAGTGGCGATCTGTTTGACGCGCTGCACGGTCGGCTCGCCCGGATCCTTGGGGCAGAGTTTGCCGACAACGCCCTGCGCATCGACGCAGAGCGCGAGGGCGTGTATCTGACCGGATATGCCGCACTGCCGACCTATTCGCGCGGCTCGAATGTCACGCAGTATCTTTTCGTCAATGGGCGTCCGGTGCGCGACAAGATGCTTTATGGTGCCCTGCGCGCCGCCTATATGGATTTCCTCAGCCGTGACCGCCACCCGGCCGCCGTGTTGTTCATCGACTGTGACCCGCAGCGGGTTGACGTCAATGTGCATCCCGCCAAATCCGAGGTCCGCTTTCGCGAGCCGGGCATTGCGCGTGGCCTGATCGTCAGCGGTCTGCGTCACGCGCTGGCAGAGGCCGGACACTGCGCCTCGACCACTGTCGCCGGGGCCACGCTTGGCGCGATGCGTCCCGAACCAAGCACAGACCTGACGCCGCGCGTCTACCAGATGGACCGTCCCAGCGCTGGTGCCCTCCGCGCTGCCCATCAAGCCCAAGCCCCCGGCTTTGCCGAAACCTCTGGCATGTTTTCCGCGCGGGTCGAACCCGAAACGTCCTCCTGCACCACGCCCGCCGACAGTCCTTTGGGGGCGGCCCGCGCGCAGGTGCACGAGAATTATATCATCGCCCAGACCGCAGACGGGATGGTGATCGTCGATCAACACGCTGCACACGAACGGCTGGTCTATGAAAAACTGAAAAAGCAGATGGCCGAAAATGGCGTCGCCGCGCAGGCCTTGCTGATCCCCGAGATTGTCGAGATGTCACAGACAGACGCCGACCAACTGCTGGAACTGGCGGATGATCTGCAACGCCTCGGCCTGAGTATCGAACCCTTCGGCGGAGGGGCCGTGGCGGTGCGCGAAACCCCTGCGATCCTCGGTGTGGTGGATGCCAAGGCGATGTTGCAAGACATTCTGGATGAATTGGCCGATATGGGCGACAGCCAGACGGTGCAAGCCCGGATAGAGGCGATCCTCAGCCGCGTCGCCTGTCACGGCTCGATCCGCTCTGGCCGCAGGATGCAGGCAGAAGAGATGAATGCCTTGCTGCGCGAAATGGAAAACACGCCCCATTCCGGCCAGTGCAACCACGGTCGCCCGACCTATGTAGAACTGAAACTGGCCGATATCGAAAGACTTTTCGGGCGAACATGATCCAGATCGGTGTGACGACGATTGACTTGAACGACCCGCTCACGCTGGCGGGTCTGCTCGGTGGCGCGGCTCTGGTGTTGATCTTGGTCATGCTGATCCTGTCCCTGCTTGCCTCTGGCCGCTCGGCGCAAACCACTCTGCAAGTTGCGCGACAGGTCGGGCGGTTGACGCAGGACGTGCAATCGCTCGGCATAGGTCAACAGCAACTGGCGGGCAATCTGCAAACCGTGTCCGAAACCCAGACCAACGCCCAACTGCATGTGATCCAGACGGTTGAGGCACGGCTGGGCGATGTGCAGCTTCAGATGAATGAACGCCTGTCCGAGAACGCCCGCAGGGCGGCCGAGGCGCTCGCCCAAATGCAGGAACGCATGAAGGAAAGCCTGCACGGCTCGTCCGAAAAAACCACGCAAAGCCTGACGCAGCTTCAGGAACGCCTTGCCACAATCGACAAGGCCCAGACCAATATCGAAAAGCTCTCGGGTGACGTGCTCAGCTTGCAAGACATCCTGTCCAACAAACAAACGCGCGGGGCCTTTGGTGAGATCCAGTTAAATGATATCGTCACCAAGGCCTTGCCCAGTGACGCCTACAGCTTTCAAAAAACCCTCTCCAACGGTCGTCGCGCCGACTGCCTGATCCATCTGCCCAACCCTCCGGGGCCCATCGTGATCGACGCGAAATTCCCGTTGGAGGCTTACGAGGCCCTGCGCCGCGCCAAGACCGAGTGGGAGGTGAGCGAGGCTACCAAATTCTTTCGCTCCTCGGTCAAGGCCCATATCAAAGCCATCTCTGACCGTTACCTGATCGAAGGTGAAACCGCCGACGGCGCGCTGATGTTCTTGCCGTCAGAGGTGGTCTATGCCGAACTTCACGCCAATTTCCCCGAAATCGTCCGAGAGGGCTTTGCCGCCAAGGTTTGGATCGTCTCGCCCACGACCTGCATGGCAACGCTGCACACAATGCGCGCGATCCTCAAGGACGCCCGGATGCGCGAACAGGCGGGCGCGATCCGCACTGCGTTGAAACAGCTTCATCGCGACGTGGAACTTATCGGGGAAAAGGCGGGCAAGCTGGAAACCCATCTGCGTCAGGCGGGCGAAGATGTGGCAGGTGTCATTACCGCTGCCACCCGCGCCGGCAAACGCGCAGATCGGCTGGATAATTTTGATTTCGAGGAATTGACTCCGGACGCGGGCGATCACCGCGTCGTGCCCTTGCATCCCCGTGAAAGCTAGGCTTGGGTGGAATAACATCCGGCAAAGGACATACCTATGAGCGATCCCTTTTTCACCCCCGTCTCTGGCATGGATCTGCCGCGCTATGCCGGGGTGCCGACGTTTATGCGCCTGCCGCATGTGGGTCTGGATCATGACCGCCTGAAAGACGTGGATATCGGCCTGATCGGGGTGCCTTGGGACAGTGGCACCACCAATCGTCCCGGCCCGCGGCATGGTCCGCGCCAGTTGCGCGATCTTTCGACGATGATCCGTGCCGAAAACGGCTCTACCCGCGTGCGTCCGTTCGAGATGGTGAATTGTGCGGATCTGGGCGATGTGCCGCCGAACCCCGCCGATATCATGGACTCGATGGAGCGGATCACGGCGTTTTATCGTCAGGTGATGGCAGCGGGGATCCGGCCCCTGACCGCTGGCGGCGATCACTTGACCTCGCTGCCTGTCCTGCGCGCGGTGGCCAAGGACAACGCGCTGGGCATGATCCATTTCGAAAGCCACACAGACCTGTTCCACAGCTACTTTGGTGGCACGATGTATACCCATGGCACACCTTTTCGGCGTGCTGTGGAAGAAGGCTTGCTTGACCCCAAGCGTGTCATCCAGATCGGCATACGGGGCAGCGCCTATGACAGTGAGGACCGTGATTTCGCCGACGCGGTAGGGATAAAGATTATTGGCATTGACGAATATTTCGCTCGCGGCGCGGTGGATGTGATGGCCGAGGCGCGCGAAATTGTGGGCACTGCCCCGACCTATATCAGCTATGATATCGACTTTGTTGATCCCACATATGCGCCGGGCACGGGCACGCCAGAGGTCGGCGGGCCAACAAGCTACGACGCGCTGCTGGTCGCGCGCCTGCTGAAAGGCGTGAACATTGCCGGGGCCGATTTGGTAGAGGTCTCGCCCCCCTTTGACGCCTCTGGTGGGACGGCATTTCTGGGTGTGTCGATCATGTTCGAGATGCTCTGCGTGATGGCAGAGCAGGGCTAGACCAGGCCTTAAATTCGCATAAAGGTCTGCGCGAGCCGAGGCAGCAACGCGTTGAATTTCAGTGGGGCGTCGGTGGCCGTCAGACAGATGCAATCGACCCCTGCTTCGGCCACCGGCGTGTGATGCATCTCTTCGTCTGCGACCTCGATATCGCCGCGCGCAAAGCGGTCATGCTCGTCACAAAACGCGCCTTGCAGCACAAGCGTCAGCTCTACGCCGTTGTGGCCGTGGTCGGGCGCGCTTGCCCCCGGAGGAATGCTGATCAGGCGCACGGTCGCGTCTTTTGACGTCGGCAGGATCGCCTGCCGGACGCCACCGCCTACTGAACGCCATTTCACTGCGCTCAGATCGCCGCCCACGTAGTCGCGCAGCGGTTCGGGGAACACTGTTCCTGTCTTTGGCGCCTGTGCGATTTCGGCCTGCAAAACCTCGATCAGCGCCATTGTCGCGGCCAGCGCATCCGGGTCCATCGCGACCGAGTCACATTCCTCAAGGACCGACCCGCCAACCGTGTCAAAGCCAGCCAAAGCGGCGCGACAGTCGTCGCACAGCGAAATATGCGTCGCGACCACAAGGTTGAAGGCCTCTGGCAGCGTTCCGGTAGAGTAACCCATCAACAATTGGTCGTTCAGGTGATGTTTGATGTTCATTGTTTGCTCATTTCATTGTGTGGCGCAGGCGGTCCAGCGCCAGACGGATCCTCGATTTTATCGTGCCAAGCGGTAAACCCGTCGCCTCGGCAATCTCGCTATGACTGAGATCCCCGAAATAGGCCTGCTCTATTAGCACACGTTGTTTCTGCGGCAATTCGGCCATGGCTTTGGCCAACTGGTCGCTTTCCTGTTGCAAAGCCATCACATCGGCTTGGTCCGGTTCTTCTTCTGGTCCCCAGATGATATCTTCGGGTTCTGGTCTGCGCTGTTTGCGCAGAGCGTCGATCTTGCGATTTCGCGCTATAGTAAAGATCCATGTCGATACACTGGCCCGCGACGGATCGAACATATGCGCCTTGCGCCAGACGGTCGCCATGACCTCTTGTGAACATTCCTCTGCCATGGACGCATCGGCGCCAGACTTCATCAAAAACGCTTTCACCCGTGGGGCAAAATGCGCAAATAATTTCGCAAAAGCAGCTTTGTCCTGATGCAAATGTACCTTTTGAATACGCTCCACCCAAGCGGCCTTTTCTGTTTCAGCTTTCGCCACTCGAACCTTTCTGGCGGGTCGCGCCCGGGATCTGACGCCACCCCATACTGGCGGCGGCACCACACCCGTCTCGTCGATCGTTACTGTGTCTTCCATCTGAAACATGTCTTGTTTACGCGCAAGAGCAAGGTCCGGATCAGTTGATAAGATAATTTTTTTTCGGTCATCCGTTTCCTCTTTTCAGCCGTAGACGTAGGTAAGTTCGAAAAAATGAGACAAGGAGTGGCGGATGCCATTTGAACAGGCAGACGCCATATCGCGTCGAATTGCAGTGATCGGCGGTGGAATTTCTGGCATGGGGGCGGCGCATTTTCTGAGTGCCGACAATCAGGTGGTCTTGTTCGAGGCCGAACCGCGTCTTGGCGGTCACGCCCGCACCGTCATGGCAGGCAAACGCGGGGATCAGCCGGTCGATACCGGTTTCATCGTGTTCAACTACGCCAACTACCCCCATATGGCAAAGCTTTTTGCCGATCTCGATGTGCCTGTCACCAAAAGCAACATGAGCTTTGGCGCGTCTTTGGACGGCGGGCGGATCGAATACGGTCTTGCCAGCCTTGGCGCTGTGTTTGCGCAAAAAAGCAACATGATGCGCCCGGCCTACCTGCGGATGCTGCGCGATGTGATGCATTTCAACAAAAATGCTCTGGCCGTGGCGCAAGATCGGGGGATGACCATCGGTCAGTTTCTGACTGCGCTTGGTACGGGGCCGTGGTTTCGCGATTATTATCTATTGCCGCTGTCTGGGGCGATCTGGTCGACGCCGACGCAGGGCATATTGGATTTCCCTGCAAAAGCGATGATCGAGTTTTTCAAGAACCACGCACTGCTGGGTGTTACGGGTCAGCACCAGTGGTACACAGTGGATGGCGGATCGCGTGAATATGTCTCGCGCTTGCAGACCCGGCTTGAGGCGAGCGGCGTCGATTTGCGTCTGGGTGCTGCCACGCAATCGGTGCGGCGCACCGAGGTCGGGATAGAGGTCAAGGCTCATGGCGGCGAGTGGGAGCTGTTTGACGATGTGGTCTTTGCCACCCATTCCGACGATAGCCTTGCCCTGCTGGAGAATCCCAGCGAGGCAGAACGCGCGGCCTTGTCCGCCGTGGCCTATCAGCCGAATTCTGTCATATTGCACGCCGACACCAGCATGATGCCAAAGCGCAAGGCCTGCTGGTCAAGCTGGGTCTATACCGAAACCAAGGGCAAGCAGACCGACCGGATCGATCTGACCTATTGGATGAACTCGCTACAACCCATCCCGCATGATGATCCGCTGTTCGTGACGCTCAACTCGACGCGTCCGATCCGCGAGGACTTGATCCATGACAAGGTCGAATTCCGCCATCCGGTCTACACGCTGGAGGCCATCAAAGCGCAAGACACGATCCGCGCGATGAACGGCACCAACAACACATGGTTTTGCGGGGCTTGGATGAAAAACGGGTTTCATGAGGACGGGCTGTCCAGTGCTGTCGACGTGGCAGAGGGGATCGCCAAACGGGGTATACAAGGTGATGCGCAAGAAGCGGCAATGGCCGCAGGGTGAGCGCGCGCGTCGATCATATACGAGGCGAGACCTATCACGGACGGCGCGGCGCGGTAGAGAATGCGTTTCGCTACGGGGTTGATTACATCTGTCTGGAGCCTGAGGCGGATCTGTCGACGCCTCTGTTGTTCACTCATAACGCGGGCAACCTGACATCGCTGTTTGATCGCGACCACGGCGGGCCCCCCAAGGCGGGCGTCGGCGTGACGTGGGTGCGCGAGGTACTGGCCGCACATGGGGTAGAGGCCCGTGGTATTGGTGCGGGACGTATCCTGCTGCTCGCCCAGCCGCGCGTTCTGGGGCATGTGTTCAATCCGGTGAGTTTCTGGCTGATCCATGATGATCAGGATCAGCTGTGTGTGGTGATTGCCGAAGTGTCCAACACCTTTGGCGACCGCCATTCTTATCTGTGCCACCATGACGATCTGCGACCGATCACCCGGTCCGATACGCTGCGCGCGCAAAAGATCTTTCACGTCTCGCCCTTTCAGCCGGTCGAGGGGGGTTACAGCTTTCGCTTTGATATCCGCGAGGATCGCATCGGCATCTGGATCGACTACCAAACAGAGGCGGGCGGTCTGATTGCAACGCTGACCGGACGGCGTGCACCGCTGACCAATGGCGCGATCCTGCGGGCGTGCCTGCGGCGTCCATTTGGGTCGCGGCGGGTGCTGGGGCTGATCCATTGGCAGGCGCTAAAGCTGTGGTGGAAAGGTGCGAAATATCGCGCGCGGCCAGAACCTCCGGCAGAGGACGTCACATGACGGGCGCGCCCGTCAAACACGGTCTGTCTGGTTATGCGGTGTTTGGGGCGTTGCTCGCCAGTGCTGGTCTGCCGATCTATATTCACGCGCCAAAGTTCTATGTGGACGAATACGGCGTCAGCCTTGCCGCGCTTGGTGCTGTGCTGTTTGCGCTGCGGATGATCGACTTTGTGCAGGACCCGGTGCTGGGCTGGGCCGCGGGACGGCTGCAATCTTCACGACGCATTTGGGTTGGTGTTGCGGTCGCTGCGATGGCCGTGGGCATGGTCGGTCTGTTCGCGGTCACGCCTCTGTTGCCACCGCTGGCGTGGTTCGCGCTGACGCTGACCGTGCTTTTTACCGCCTTCAGCTTTCTCACTATCAACTTTTACGCCCGTGGCGTGCAAAAAGCCCAAGACCTTGGCCCGCGCGGTCACATCCGCGTGGCCACATGGCGCGAAACCGGCGCCCTTGTCGGGGTCTGTCTGGCCGCGATTGCGCCGACTGTTCTTGCCGGGCTCACCGGATCGCCCTTTGCCGTTTTTGCCGCCGGGTTTTGTGGGCTGGCTGTGGTCGCCGCATTTGCCATGCGCCGCGAGTGGTCCCATGTGCCCCCCGTCGGGGACAGCGGATTTCGTCAGGTCCTGTCCGATTCTATCGCGCTGCGCTTGCTTTTGATCGCGCTGGTGAATGCGACACCCGTTGCGGTGACCTCGACCCTGTTCCTGTTCTTTGTCGAAAGCCGCCTTGGCGCGC
>CALGTJ010000400.1 GCA_937901435.1 uncultured Rhodobacter sp.
CGGGCGGGAATACATAGGTGTAAAGCTGTGGAAAAATAACACGACGCATGTAGAACCCGTATTTCAGCCCCAAAGCCTTGGCCGCATCAAACTGACCCTTTGAAACGGCCTCAACCCCACCGCGAAACACTTCGGCAAAATAGGCCCCGCCATAGATCGATAGACAGATGAACCCTGTGGTCAACCCCGACAACCGGATGCCGTAAAATGGCAGGGCGTAGAACATCATAAAGATCAGGATCAACAGCGGGATGTTGCGCATCAACTCGATATAAACAATGGCAGGCCAGCGCAGCACGCGTCGTTTTGAGATGCGCAGCAGGCAGACCACCACGCCGATGAATATCCCAATGGGGATGGCAATGAACGAGATCAACAGCGTGTTGAAAATTCCTTCAATCAGGATGTCGCGGTTTTCCCAGATCGCCCCAAAGTCGAATGTCATGACGCGCTCCTAAAGCCGGAATTTCTGGGATCGCCGCTGGAGGTATTCTCCAAATTGGCTGATCGAAAAGCAGATCACAAAGTAGATGAATGCGGCCAGCAACAAGACTTCGACGGGGCGGAACGTTTCATTGTACAGCATCTGCGAAGCGCGGGTCAGTTCAACCAAAGTGATGGTCGACAACAGCGGCGTGATTTTGATCACCATGGTGAATTCGTTCACCAAAAGTGGGATCACCGAATTAAACACCTGCGGCAGGATCACCTTAAACCAGACCTTGTGTTTGGGCAGGCCCAAGGCCTCGGCGGCCTCCCATTGGCCTTTTGGAATGCGGCTAAGACCGCCGCGCAGGATTTCGGCGACATAGGCGCCACTGTTGAAACCCACGGCCATAATCCCAGCGGTGAACGGCCCAATGTTGATGCCCGTCAACGGGGCCAAAGCGTAATAGAACACCAGAATTTGCACCAAGGCCGGTGTGCCCCGGATAAAGCTGCCATAGATGCGCACGAAAGTACGCAGCAGCCAGAACCGGCTGTTTCGCATCAGTAAAAGACCAGTGCCCACAAGGATACCGACACCGCAAGCGATCACGCCCACAAAGATCGTGTAAAGCGCGCCCCAGAAAAGGGGGCCCGCCTTTGGGATGATTTCGATGAACTGTAGGTCCATGGTTCAATGTCTCAAAATTGAAAAAGCGTTGGCCTGAACAGGTTTAATGCAAACGCTGTCCAGACCAACCAGTGACGCTTAAAGAGCGCCTTCGGGAAGGTAATCTTCGGGCAAGTCCATTTCAAAACCGAACCACTTCATTTGTAGCTCTTTCAGGGTGCCTTCCTGCTCAAGCTTCTCAAGGGCTGCGTTCACACGATCCCGCAGATCAGCACCATCTGGATGGGCAACCCACGCAAACAATGTGCCACTGCCGATGTTTGTCAGCTGGGCGAATGTATCGGGGCGCTGTTCCTGCATTGTGGCCAGCGAAAAGGACGGGATTGTGCCGATGTCAATCTGACCACCCACAAGGGCAAGGCGCATGTCGTCGGTTGATTTAAAGCCGCGAATGTCAGCAAAACCGGCCCCGCCATTGGCCTTAAGCTCAGCATCAGTCGCCTCAACTTCTTGTGCCTGAGAAGAGCCAAGCTCAACCCCGATGACCTTGCCATTCACGTCATCCAGGCTCGTCATGCTATCATCGCCGTGGCGCTTAACCAGCATAGTCTCCGCCACCGCCAAGGGCCGGGTGAAGGCGTATTTGCTCACACGGTCCTCTTTGATAGCCACAGAGGTCGCAACCAGATCATATTTGCCTGCCAGAACCCCTGCCAAAATGCCGTCCCAGGGCAGTTGAAGCTGCTCAAGCTCGACGCCCATGTCAGCGACAATCAAGTCGAGGATGTCTTTGCCGTAGCCAACCACTTTGCCATCTTTCAGGAATTCCATCGGGGGATAGGCGACCTCAGTCGCAACGGTGATCTTGCCACCGCTTGTCACCATGTCCAGAACCGATTGCGCCACCACAGGACCGCAGAGTGCAAAGGCTGTCGCACAAGCCAACAGGCCTTTTGTCATTCGACGTCTTTCTAGTTGTATCATTGTCGTCTCCCTAATGTTTGATTTTGTAGTGCAATTTCTTTAATCGTGCATCACAGGCGGGTGCCAAAACGCACAATAGTTCAAACATGATCGACGCCCCCACCCAGGCAGTGCCGCCCGAAGGGTCAAAGGGTGGAGAGACCTCAACAAGGTCCGCGCCAATCAGGTTCAACCCGGCCAGCGCGCGCACCATTTGCTGCGCTTGAAAGGTTGAGAAGCCACCAATTTCCGGCGTGCCTGTGCCCGGCGCATAGGCTGGGTCGATCCCGTCAATGTCAAAGCTTACGTAAGTCTCATTATCACCGACGATCTCGCGCGCTTCTTGCATAACGTCATCAACGCCACGCTCGAACAGTTCTTCGATTTCAACAATTCGAACGCCTTGATCCAAGGCCCAGTCGAAATCCGTCGTTTCATATTTGACGCCGCGAATACCAATCTGAATCGTGCGTTTGGGGTCTAAAAAACCCTGCTCAATCGCGCGCCGAAAGGGCGTGCCGTGGGTGTATTTGCTGTCGCCAAAATACGCATCGTTCATATCCGTGTGGGCATCAAAATGGATCATCCCGACGGGGCCATTCCGGCCAAGCGCGCGCAGGATCGGGAAAGACACCAGATGATCACCCCCCGCAGAGAGCGGCATTATGCCCTTGTCAGACAGTTGGTTGTAAAAGCCAGTGATCAGATCAAGGCTTTCCATGATATCCATCGGGTTAACGGGCGCGTCGCCCAGATCAGCGCAATTCGCCAGTTTAAACGGGTTCACCCCGCTGCGTGGATGCGTTGTGCGGATCATTGTGGACAGATCGCGCAACTGGCGCGGACCGTGACGCGGCCCTGGACGGTTTGAGGTGCCCCCATCAAACGGAACGCCCACAATCGCGATATCAGTCTTGTCTGCGTGCGGATTGTCCAACTCAAGATGTGGCAAGCGCATAAAGGTGGGCATCCCTGCAAATCGTGCCGTCTTTAGTCCTGGAATGGGCTGAAACGCCGCGTCTTTTGGCTGCATTCGCTATCTCCCTCACACTTGTTTGGGCAAAGGTTTACACAGGTGAAATATTTGTTAAACGTCGACATATAGGAATTCACTTTGATAGATTGCGACGTAATGCCTAATCCTTCTATTGCCGATTTAGACATCAAACTGCTGCGCGTTTTCTGTACGATTGTGGAATGCGGCGGGTTCTCGCAGGCGCAATCAGAGCTGAACCTGTCACGCTCAACGATCAGCACGCATATGGCCAATTTGGAAACCCGCCTTGGGTTCAAACTGTGCAGCCGAGGGCGTGCTGGATTTGCGTTAACGGCACGCGGGGGGGCAGTTTATGAAGCCTCGCGTTCCATGCTGTCCTCTATTGATGCCTATCACGGTCAAATCGGGCAGTTGAAAGAGAGCATCGTGGGTGAGGTTGCGATTGGCGTGGTCGACAACCTGATCACCAACAGGGAATGCCGGTTGCGCGACGCCATTCGGGAAGCCCTTGCAGCCTCCAAAGACTTGCGCATTGTGTTGCGGATTGGGCCCCCCGACCAGATCGAAGAACACCTTGTCAGGGGGCAGGTCCAAATGGCCATTTCGCCAGAATTTCCGGCCCGAAAAAACGTCTCGCAGATGCCGCTGTTCATTGAGAAACAACGATTGATCTGCGGTAAAGGGCATCCTCTATTCAGGGTCGAAGATGACGCAATGACACCTGAACTGATCGCGGAGCAAAATTTTGTTAGACGCGGCTTCGTTTCAGTCCTGACTCCCTATTCGGCGTTCTTCAACCGGCCAGCACTGGCCGTTTCGCACCAGATGGAAGGGCTTGCACATTTCATACTCAGCGGAAATTGTGTTGGTTTCTTGCCCGAGATTTACGCAAAATATTGGGTTGATCGCCAAGAAATGCGAGTCATTCGTCCGGATCATTTTTCCTTTGATGTGCCCATTTGCCTCTCTCGTCACGAAGGGCCACAGCATACGCTAGCAGCCTCCCATGTATATGACACACTCGTACAGGTCCACGGAGTAGAGGCGTGATCTACAAACTTCAAAGAACATTTCCTCAAAGCAGTCGATGAATATCTGAGGCTGAATGGTAACAATGATGTTGTCAGACAAAGTCTAACAGGTCTCAGAGCACCACGCCAGTTCATTCCAGCAGATCAAGTTCCTCAACGATGGCATCTAGCGTCTCGGCCCGCTGTTTAACGGCGACGGCATTCTTTCCAACATATGCTATCGCAAGCAGGCGCAACATCGACACAACAGACCCATGGGTGCTGTCAGACGAATGAGAACTCGCATCAGATTGCTGGTGCAGCCT
>CALGTJ010000401.1 GCA_937901435.1 uncultured Rhodobacter sp.
CTCATTCGTCTGACAGCACCGTGATGCTTTATGTTCGGTTCCGACTTTCTCCTCGTAATGTGGAGGTTTAATTGAGAGCGGTTACTTGCTCGTGGACCGCTTTTGGGACCGCTGGGTTATCTGCATAGATCAGGCTGCGCTAGCAATCTGATGCGAGTTCTCATTCGTCTGACAGCTCCCTTTGGAGGCCTTCGATTATCCTCATTTCCCAGTCTGCCCTATAGGATCTGTCCAAGGAATTCCTGAGTGCGCGGATCGCTGGCTTCGGTAAAGAACGTGGCCGGCGGTCCGTGTTCCACTATGACACCACGATCAGTAAAGTAGATGTGGTCCGCAACTTCGCGGGCAAAACCCATTTCGTGGGTCACAAGGATACACGTCATACCGTCCTCCGCCAGATCACGAATCGTCACCAACACCTCTTTGACGGTTTCAGGGTCAAGCGCTGCAGTGACTTCGTCAAAGAGCATCACATCAGGGTTCATCGCCAATGAGCGCGCGATGGCGACACGCTGTTGTTGCCCGCCGGATAATTCTCCAGGGTAGCTGTTTTCTTTGCCCTCCAAACGCACCTTTTTGATCAGATTGCGTGCGCGGGCCTCAACTTCGGCGCGATTTTCCTTAAGGACCTTCAGTGGTGCCATCATCACGTTTTCAAGCGCGGTCTTATGGGGGAAAAGGTTGTATTGCTGAAAGACCATCCCGACTTTTTTGCGCAGCGCCAACTTGTCGAGCTTGCCATCATGGACTTCAAGGCCCTCAACCGTGATGGACCCGCCCTGAATATCATTCAGCCCATTGATGCAGCGGATCAACGTCGATTTACCTGAGCCTGAGGGGCCGATGATGCAGATTACCTCACCCTTCATTACGTCGATTGAGACGCCCTTGAGCACCTCTAGCGTGCCAAAACTTTTGCGCACGTCCTTAAGTGAAACAATGGGTTGATCAGCGGTCCAGGTCATAATTTCAACCTCACAATTTTACGGCGAACTTGCGTTCCAACCACATGGTCAGACGCGCGATGGGATAACAGTAGGCGAAGAACAGCAGTAAGGCGAAGCCAAAGAAAGGCACCAGCAATTCGGGGTGGTTGTCCTCAGATTCCATAGCTTGGCGGCTGAGGGTGATGATCTCTTCGATGCCCAATAGGCTGCACAGGGGCGTCGCCATGGTTAGGATCGCGTACCAGTTCATCCACGGCGGCAGCATGCGTTTGAAACACTGGGGCAGGATGATCTGCCACAGGATTTGACGGCGGCTAAAGGCAAGGCTTTCGGCGGCTTCCCATTGCGCTGTAGGCACCGATTGCACAGCACCGCGCACCACTTCGGAAATGTTCGCCATCACAGGCAGGCTCAGACCAAAGACGCCTTTCATCCAGTCCGGCACCCTTATGGTTTGGCCAAAGAGCGTGAATTCGAACGGCAGCGCTAGTAGTACAATGAACAGGATGACCAGCCAGGGCGAGTTGCGAAAAAGTTGCGTGATGAACCAACAAAACGCCCTCAGCGGCGCAAAGGGAGAGATCTGCCCTAGACCCAGTGCCGCGCCCGCAAGCGTGCCAATCACCATCGCCCAGAAAGAAATTAGCACGTTGAACAGAAAGCCGGATCCCAGCAGGAACGGCATCCATCGCCAAAGCGCGCCAAAGGCATCGCCCGTGGTAAAGGAGGATTGCGCATAGGCAATCGACGGATAAAGCCCGATTACCGCCAGCATCGCCAGCGGCGTCCACCATGGCATGCCCGCCAGCCAGCGGATAAACAGATAGCCATCGGGACTGTGGGCTGCGACATCAAAAGGTTTGAGAACCTCCATGCCTCCACGTATCGGGCGATTGATACCAGCAATGAGTTTCATACGCCGTACCCGGGTATCTTGATGGTGCGTTCCCAGCGCGACATGCCAAACACTAGGATTGCGACCAAACCAACGTAGGCCACAAAGACCAGCAACATGGTGGGGTATTGTGCGGAAGGATAATCGTTCCAGATTGTGACCGAGTGATACAGCAATTCAGGCACCGCAATAGCAAAGGCCTGCGTGGTGGTTTTGACAAGGTTCACAAGGTTGTTGTTGAGCGCCGGCAGGCTGACCCGGAAGGCTAGCGGCAGGACAACATAGATGTAGGTGTTAAGCCGTGAAAAGCCCAAGGACTCGGAGGCCTCAATCGTGCTTTCGGGAACGGCTTCGATGCCCGCACGGAAAATCTCCACGTTGAAAGCCCCGGCAAACATGGATAGCGAGATGATCGCCCAGCCCACGTTTGATATGATTGGCTCCAGTGTCCAGCCATCATCGCCCAGCACAGCGGGGGTGAACTGACCGAGAGCGAAATAGAAGAACAACAGCTGCACCATGGGTGGCGTGTTGCGGAAGAATTGGATGTAGCCTTGGACGATGGCCCGCACGATGCGCGAAGGGGCGCCCTGCATCCAAGCGCCGACCACGCCGATGATCACTGAAAAGATTAGGCACATGACGCTGAGTTTGATGGTCATCCACAGGCCGGACAGGATTTTACCTTGCTGACGCTCTTCATACATCCAGATGAAATTCCAGCGCGGGGCCTCTTCGGCCAGTTGGCGGAAATAGTCTTCCATTAGTATCCAATCAAGAAACGCCCCTCCGCCAAAAAGCTGGAAGGGCGCAAAGGTAGAAAGGCTAGATTACTTGATCCAGTCGCCGTTACGCTCGTTCTGCATCTTGAGAAACGCGGTTGGCTTGATGCCCCACTTTTCTTCCAATGCGATCAGCGTGCCTTCACGGTGCCAGTTGTACTGCATGCCGGACATGAAGTTGCCGAACACGCAGTTGGCCTCTGCCAATGGCACACCCAAACCCCAAGGGTTGTCGTCCTCAGATGACAATGGCATCTCGAAGTCGTCCCAGTTGCCAGAACTCAGGTCGGACCCGATGGAGCTGTCGTCATAAACCCAAGCTACACATTTGCGGTCGCGCAGGGCCTGTTTGGCTTCAGCATTGCCGGTGAAGGCGACGATTTCAACGCCATAGCGTTCTTCAGTGATCTGGTTATAGAAAGCACCCTGCTTGCCGCAAACCTTTTTGCCGCGCAGGTCTTCCCATGAGGTGAACCCCAGCGCTTTGGGGGACATAATGTTGGTGCCAGAGGTGTAGTAATTGGGGCCCGGAATGCCGACAATCTCGCGACGATCCGCACGGTCAGACATGGTGGCGATCATCATATCGATCTTGCCTTGCTCCAGAAACTGCATCCGGTTGGAGGACTGCACCGGGACCAATTCGGCCTCAACGCCCATCGTTTCAGCGACGTTCATCGCCATATCGATTTCCATACCGACCAAGTTGCCGTCAGAATCACGGTAACCCCATGGCTTGTAGTCAGCTTTGACGCCAATCACGATCTTGCCGCTGGCCATGACCTTGTTCCACACATCGTTGGTGCAGGCCGAGGCCGATCCGGCAAATACGGCTGCAATCGTCAGGCCGCTTGCAGCCGTTTTCAAAAGGTTTTTCATTGTTCGTCTCCCTGTGGTTTTGCGGGACCATCCCGCCAGTATTCATTGAGTTTGTGATTTTGCCGTTCTACTGCGGCAATGTGTTGTAGCGCCTGAACGCCCCGTTCACGGATGACCATATCCACAAGTGTCTCCAAAACAAGTAACGTCGGGACGTGAGAGGGAAAAAAGTTGGGGCTGTCTGTGCCGATGAAAAAGCTGTAGTGGGCCAAGGTTGCCAGCGGCGACATGGCATTGTCGGTCAACGCGATTGTTGGCACGTTGCAATCAACCACGTATTTCAGCGTTTCCACCGCGCGCGTGGCATACGGGCTGACAGACATTGCAATGCAGGCATCCTGCGGCCCCAGAACGGCCAGTTCAGAGGACAGGCTTTCACCTGGGCGCGCCAAGACTTTCCAGCCCGTCAATGACATGTTGGCAACGTAAGATGCGTAATCCACCAGCCCACGCGCGCTCATCTCGCCAATCAGCACAACACGGTTTGCCTGTGCGAGCATCCCTGCTGCCTGCGCCAGTTGGATGAGATCAATGCGGTCCAGCAGCGTCTGAACATTGCGGAACATGGCGCCGGCATGACCTGCGATAAGCGGAGCATCATCGGCGGTGTGTTCCGTCACAGAGGCCTGTGCGCGGTCTGCCAAAATCGTTGGCCGAGCATTTAGAACATCTGCGCGGCACAAATCACGCAATCCATCGTAGCTTTCCAATCCAACAGCGCGTGCAAGGCGGGTGAATGTGGGTGCAGGAAGGTTTGAAACCTCGGCCACATGGCGCTGTGACCGGGTTGCTATGTCACCAGGGTTTTCCACGACAAACCGGGCCGCACGGCGCAGCTGAGGGCTGAG
>CALGTJ010000402.1 GCA_937901435.1 uncultured Rhodobacter sp.
CCAAGATCGATCAGGCGAGCCGCTGGAAAGTCTTTCGTTACATCGAGTTGCCCAAGATGATGGGCGTGTTGATGATCGCGATCCTGCTGCGCTTTATGGATAGTTTCATGATCTACACAGAGCCTTTCGTGGTTACGGGCGGCGGGCCGGGCAACTCGACCACCTTCCTGTCGATTGACCTTGTGAAGATGGCGCTGGGACAGTTCGACCTTGGACCTGCGGCTGCCTTCTCGATCATGTATTACCTTGTGATCCTGTTGATCTCTTACGTGTTCTACACGGTGATGACGAACCTCGACAAAAGGGATGGCAACTGATGGCTGATCTCGCGAAAAAGGGCGCTTTGGGCCTGCCACGGATCAATGGCAGCGCGGTGGTGATGGGGCTGTATCTGCTGTTCCTGCTGCTGCCGATCTATTGGCTGCTGATGATGAGCCTCAAGACCAACACAGAGATCCTGAGCAGCTTTACCCTCTGGCCAGCGGATCTGACATTTGACAATTACCGCACTATTCTGACCGATGCATCGTGGTACACAGGTTACCTGAACTCCATGGCCTATGTGGTTATGAATATGGTGATTTCTCTGGCTGTGGCCCTGCCTGCCGCCTATGCGTTCAGCCGCTATTCCTTTATGGGCGACAAGCATCTGTTCTTCTGGCTGCTGACCAACCGCATGGCCCCGCCTGCCGTCTTCGCGCTGCCGTTCTTTCAACTTTATAGCTCTGTCGGGCTGTTTGACACGCATATCGCCGTCGCCTTGGCGCACTGTTTGTTTAACGTGCCGTTGGCCGTGTGGATCCTGGAGGGTTTCATGCGCGGCGTGCCAAAGGAAATCGACGAGACCGCCTACATCGACGGCTATTCCTTCCCGCGCTTCTTTATCCGCATCTTTACGCCGCTGGTGGCCTCGGGGATCGGCGTGACGGCCTTCTTCCTGTTCATGTTCTCGTGGGTCGAACTGCTGCTGAGCCGCACCCTGACCAGTGTGAACGCCAAGCCCATCGCTGCCACCATGACCCGCACCGTGGGTGCTGCGGGCATCGACTGGGGCGTGCTGGCCGCGGCGGGGGTGCTGACCATCGTGCCGGGCGCGCTGGTGATCTATTTTGTCCGCAACTACATCGCCAAGGGCTTTGCCCTGGGTCGCGTGTAAAAGGGAGGAAATCCAATGGACTGGATGGCATGGACCTGGCCGACCGCCACTTTCTTCGGGATCATCGCGGTGATCCTGCTCACCTTCACGGTGCTGGCGATAAAATTTCCTGAAACGCCCCGGACGGGTGTCTTGGGCATCGAAACGACCCGTGGTGACAGGTTGTTCATCACGCTTCTGGGCTCTGCCTTTCTCAATCTGGCATGGCTTGGACTGCTTAGCGCACCCCAATGGGGGGCGCTGGTCGTCTGCTTTTTCTATGCCGTGGCTGTGTTTCGCTGGGTCTAGGAAAAGAAGAACGGACGCGCGGCGCGCAAGGGCCGGGCGACTATTATTGTTCAAACTTGGGAGGAACAAAATGAACTTGCGACTAAAAGGAACGACAGCGATCGGGCTTGCGGTTTGCATGCTTGGCGCGCCGGCCTTTGCTGACATGGAGGCCGCAAAGGCATTCCTTGACAGCGAGATCGGGGAATTGTCGGCGCTGACACGCGCGGAACAAGAGGCAGAGCTTCAGTTCTTTATCGACGCGGCCAAGCCCTATGAGGGCATGTCGATCAACGTGGTGTCAGAGACCATCGGCACCCACGAATATGAATCCAACGTGCTGGCCCCGGCATTCGAGGCCATCACCGGCATCAAGGTCACCCATGACCTGATCGGCGAGGGTGATGTCGTTGAAAAGCTGCAAACGCAAATGCAGTCGGGCGAAAACATCTATGACGCCTATATCAACGACTCTGACCTGATCGGCACCCACTGGCGCTATCAGCAGGCGCGCAACCTGACCGACTGGATGGCGGGCGAGGGCGCTGCCGTCACTAACCCGGGTCTGGACATGGAAGACTTCATCGGTCTGTCCTTTACCACCGGCCCCGATGGCAAGGTTTACCAACTGCCAGACCAGCAGTTCGCGAACCTTTACTGGTTCCGCTATGACTGGTTCAACGACGAGCAGAACAAGGCGGATTTCAAAGAGAAATACGGCTATGATCTGGGCGTGCCTGTGAACTGGACCGCTTATGAGGATATCGCGGAATTCTTCACCGGTCGCGACCTGTCCCGTCTGGGTGTCGAGGGCGAAGTCTTTGGCAACATGGACTACGGCAAGAAAGACCCCTCGCTTGGCTGGCGTTACACGGATGCGTGGATGTCCATGGCTGGCATGGGCGATGTGGGCGAACCCAACGGCCTGCCCGTTGACGAGTGGGGCATTCGTGTGAACGAAAAGTCCCAGCCCGTCGGATCCTGCGTGGCCCGTGGTGGGGCAACCAACAGCCCGGCTGCCGTTTACGCGGTGACCAAGGCCATCGAATGGCTGCAAAAATACTCGCCACCGGCTGCTGCTGGTATGACCTTCTCTGAGGCGGGGCCAATCCCGGCGCAGGGCAATGTCGCACAGCAGATGTTCTGGTACACCGCCTTTACCGCCGCTTCGGTAGAGCCCGATCTGCCTGTGATGAACGAGGATGGCACGCCAAAATGGCGTATGGCCCCTTCGCCACACGGCGCTTATTGGACCGAAGGCACCAAGATCGGCTATCAGGACGCCGGGTCCTGGACGCTGATGAAATCGACCCCTGTGGATCGCGCTCAGGCCGCCTGGCTTTATGCGCAGTTCGTCACCTCCAAGACGGTTGACGTCAAGAAAAGCCATGTGGGTCTGACCTTCATCCGGGAATCCACGATCCAGCACGACAGCTTTACCGAGCGTGCGCCAAAGCTGGGTGGTCTGGTCGAATTCTACCGCTCGCCAGCCCGCGTTCAGTGGTCGCCAACCGGCACCAACGTGCCTGACTATCCAAAGCTGGCCCAACTGTGGTGGCAGAACATCGGTGACGCAATGTCCGGTGCGAAAACCCCACAAGAGGCACTTGACGCTCTCTGTGCCGATCAGGAAAAAGTCCTGATCCGTCTGGAGCGCGCCGGCGTTCAGGGCGATCTTGGCCCGGTCATGAACGACGAGCAGGAAGCCGAGTACTGGTTGTCTCAGCCCGGTTCGCCCAAAGCGAA
>CALGTJ010000403.1 GCA_937901435.1 uncultured Rhodobacter sp.
GATCGCCACCCCGTTTCAGCGCATGCGGTTGCCAGCCGGATCATAGGGCTGCCTTTCGATTATCTTGGCGGGCCGACGTTCGCCCACGACATCCACGATGACTTTAGTCCCTAACTTGGCGTGTCTCGTGTCGACCAACGCCATTGCCAGGCTCTTCTGCACCCGGTAGCCGTATCCGCCGGATGTGGTCATTCCGATGACTTCGTTGCCGAGGCGAACGGGCTCGTGACCCGCCGCATCGGCATCGCACGCATCTATTTCAAGCATGCAAAGAACCCGCTTTGGCGCAGGGGTGCTCTGGGCCGCCGCCTTACCGATGAAGTCGCCCTTGTCCCAAGCGATCCAGCGGTCAAGGCCTGTCATTGCTGGGGTGTATTCCTGGGTAAACTCGCCGTTCCAGACCCCGATACCTTTTTCAAGGCGAAGCGATCCAGCGGCCCGGAAGCCTACTTCGCGTATGCCGTGCACAGAACCCGCTTCGAGCAGGAGCTGTCTCAAACCGGCGTGTTCCGTGGCCATGCAATTTAGCTCAAACGCCAGTTCACCCGAAAGTGACAGACGCCCCACCTTGATCCGGGACAGTCCGAGATCGAGTGTCTTGCACTGCATCATCTTGAGTTGCGAGACATCGGTATGCGTCAGCTTCTGAAGAACATCTCGCGCTTTGGGACCCTGCAAAGAAAAGCCGCCATAACTGTCAGAGATGTCGCGTATGACAACGTCATCTGATGCGTGCAGCCGGAACCATCGCATGTGAAAGGCCCTGAGATAGTAACTCCCCATCAACCAATGGGTACCGTCACCCCAGTTGAAACAGGTCAGATCACCCCTGAGACGGCCATCTTCGGCCAGCATCGGGGCTAGGCGGACTTTACCGGGTTCTGGTAGACGACAGGCCAGAAGCTTGTCGAGATACGCTTCGGCACCTGGCCCCGACACTTCGAAGCGCGAAAATGCAGAGATATCTAGAAGGCCCACATCCGTCTCTACGGCCCGGCACTCTTCACCCACCAGATCGAAGGCGGCATTGCGCCACAGGGTTCCAGTCTCGTCGAAATCGGGGTCCGAGCAGAAGTAACTTGGTGCCTCCATGCCCCAGACCTGTGTCCAGCGGCAACCCGCGGCGGTCATGTCGGCATAGGCGCCGGGAACTCGCATTGGGCGTCCGGCCGGAAGTTCCTCATTCGGATAGGTCATCATGAACCGCCGCGCATAGAATTGGCCGGTGGTTTGTCGCACATATTCGCGGTTCGATTGATGTGACCCAAATCGCGCGACATCCATGGCATAGATGTCTTCTTCAGGTGCGCCATGGATCATCCACTCGGCCAGCGACTTTCCAACGCCGCCGCCCTGGCTGAAGCCCGCCATAACGCCGCAGGCCACCCAATAGCCGCGTGGACCTATCGGCCCTACCAGCGGATTGCCGTCGGGTGTGAAAGTAAATGCACCATTGACCCAGCGGCGGATGCCCGTCTCGGCAAGGGCCGGGTAGCGTTCGAACCCGATCTCAAGTTCCGGGGCGATGCGGTCAATGTCCTCCGGGATCAGATCCATGCCATAGTCCCAAGGCGCGCCGTCCATCTGCCAGTGTTTGTAGTTGCGCTCGTAAACCCCCAGGAGCATGCCGTTGCGTTCCTGCCGGGCATAGGTAAACCCGTCGAGATCGGCGATATTCGGTAATTCCTTTTCGTTTCGGGCCAAGGCCGGCATGGCTTCGGTGACCAAATAGTGATGCTCAAGAGGCATCACCGGCAAATCCACACCCGCCATCAGCCCGCACTGCTTAGCCCAAAGGCCGCCCGCATTTACCACATGTTCGGTGTGGATTGGGCCCATTTCCGTGATCACATCCCACGTCCCGTCGCCGCGTTGGCGCAAGTCCAGAACCCTGTTTCGGACGACCACGTCGGCACCGAACGTCTTGGCAGCCCCGGTATAGGCGTAGGTGACGCCATTGGGGTCGAGATATCCGACCTGAGAATCGTAAAGCGCGCCCTGAAGATCGTCGGTCCTCATGAACCCACCTGTCATGTCACGAACTTCATTCGGTGACATGAGCCGCGCAGTGTCGATGCCGATAACCTCAAATGTCGAGAGGCTCGCTTTCAGCATCTCCCAGCGGCGCGGGTCGGAGGCCAGCAGCAGGCCGCCGATATGGTGCCTGCCCACGTTCTGGCCGCTGATCTCCTCGATCTCGTCGTAGAGCTTGATCGTATAGGCCTGCAGCGCGGCAATGTTGGGGTCCGAGTTCAGGGCGAAATACCCTGCCGCGGCGTGCCAGGTGGAGCCTGCGGTCAGCTCGGCACGCTCAACCAGCAAGACATCCTTCCAGCCGAATTTTGCCAGGTGAAATAGAACGGAAGCGCCAACGATGCCGCCCCCGATAACGACTGCTTGATATGTATCTTTCATACTTTTGGTACCTTGAGAAGTTGGTGTGATTGGATCACGATAGGGTTTCGCTGCGGGGCAGCAGAAAGGGACTTATGGATTGAGAATCGACCCCCAGCCTTTGGTTTCTCGGTTTTGCGCGCACAGCTCACAGTTGTGAAGACGGTTGGACCGTCAATGTGTTGCGTTCTTACTGGATTGCGCAGCGGTCGTCCGAACTGAGGACAATCGATCTCCATGATATCGTTGTCTTGCAAGGTGATACCGTCCACAAAACTCAGCGTGGCCGTCCCAAAAACGTGCACATTCACGCGGCCTGGCTGGCGAAACAGTGGATACTTGAAGTGATGGTATTCAAGATTGCTCAAAGCATGGGTCATATTGTCCTCGCCTGAGACAAACGGCCTTTCCCATAGAACCTCGCCACCCCGGTAAATTCGGCTCATGCCCTGAACATCCGATGGCAGGTCGCCGACCAGAAGTTCTGGACCCAGTCCACACACACGTAGTTTCGAGTGCGAGAGGAACAGGTAGTTCTTCCGTTCCATAACATGGTCGGACAATTCATTGGCCAGCGCATAACCAAGGCGAAAAGGCTGCCCATTCTTACCGTTGAGGTAGATGCCCGCAATTTCGGGTTCTTCGCCCATGTCGTCGGCCCAATGGGGGCTTTCCATGACCTGGCCGCTGGAGCGCAAAATCGAACCATCGCCTTTCCAGAACCAGAGTGGTAACACGCCGTCTTGCTTCATTCCAAGCTCTGCAACCTCGCGG
>CALGTJ010000404.1 GCA_937901435.1 uncultured Rhodobacter sp.
CGCCTCCAACGTCAGTTTGCCTTTAAGACATGCGATCAATTCTGGGCCGCCGATGGCCTTGGACGAGGGCAACGCCGGATCCCAGTCGGCAAGGTTCGCGCGTGCCTCGTCCAGAGCACCGCTGGACAGCATGATATCAAAGCGTTGCACGATCCGCGCGGCCAGCCAATCGCGATCTGCGGTCAGCAACAAGGGCTGCGCATCCTCAAGCGGCAGCAGGGGCGGCGGGGTGTCATTCTGCCACGAAGCCAGCCCGCGCCCGGTGCTGCGCCAGACCTCCCACGCGCGTTGCACCCGCATCGGATTAAGCGGGTCGATCCGCGCCAGTGTTTCTGGGTCCAGTTCTGCCAGCATCGCGGGAATGCCTTGGGCAGACATCAAAGCATCGCCCTTCGCGCGAATCCGGGGCGGGGTCGGCGGAATCGTCGCGAGGCCCTTGGTCAGGGTGGTGAAATACAGCCCCGTGCCGCCAACGATCACAGGCCGCGCCGCGCCCGCCAGCACGGGGGCCACATCGCGCAACCAATGGCCCACGGAATAGGTCACCTCGCGCGCCACATGCCCGTATAACAGATGCGGCGCGCGTGCTTCATCGTCTGCGCCGGGGCGTGCGGTCAGGATGCGCCAGTTGGAAAAGACCTGTAACGCATCCGCATTGACGATCACGCCGCCCTGCCGTTCCACGACCTCTAGTGCCAATGCTGATTTGCCAGAGGCCGTCGGCCCCGCGATCAGCACAGGCCGCTCTGGCGAGAGGGATTTCAACCAAGTCCGGGTTTGCGCATTGAACATGCTTCGCTTTTGCGACATTTTGCGGCCCAAGCAAATCAAAGATGCAAACCCTAAAGAAAAAAGAGCGCCATAATGACCGAGATGACTGCGGGTAGCCCCATCACGAAATATCGCCGCGTGATGCTGAAAATCTCGGGTGAGGCGCTGATGGGACCGCAGGGATACGGGCTGCACCCGCCCACGGTCGAACGGATCGCCAATGAGATCAAGACGGTCTACGATCTGGGCGTCGAGATCTGCATGGTGATCGGGGGCGGCAATATCTTTCGCGGTCTCAGCGGCAGCGCACAGGGGATGGAGCGCACGACCGCCGATTACATGGGCATGCTGGCCACGGTGATGAATGCGCTTGCGATGCAGTCTTCGCTGGAAAAGCTGGGCGTGTTCACGCGTGTGATCAGCGCGATTCCCATGGATCAGGTCTGCGAGCCCTATATTCGCCGCCGCGCCGTGCGCCACCTTGAGAAAAAGCGGGTCTGCATTTTTGCGGCGGGCACGGGCAATCCCTATTTTACCACCGATACGGCGGCGACCCTGCGCGCCTCTGAAATGGGCTGCGAGGCGATTTTCAAGGGCACCAAGGTGGACGGCGTCTATGACAAGGACCCGGCCAAGCACGACGACGCCAAGCGCTACGAGCGGATCACCTATGACGAGGTTCTGGCCCAGCATCTGGGCGTGATGGACGCCACCGCCATCGCATTGGCGCAGGGCAACAAGATCCCGATCGTGGTGTTTTCGCTGGATGAGGCGGACGGGTTCAAAGGCATTCTGGCGGGGCAGGGAACCTATACAATCGTGCACAGTTGAACAGGATTTGTTGACAGGGCACGGTTCTATTCCTTTAATCGCACATGCGGGACTACCCCGTTTTTTGTTTGACGGAGATTTACCATGAAAAGACGTTTTTTCCTCGCCGGGATTCTGGCCATACAGGCCGGGTTCGTTCACGCCACCGGTCATGATCTGGACAGCAAGGTAAAAGGCCTGCGCGTCCCCAAGAACTTCAACGCCAGCGTCATTCTGCAAAACGCAAATATGATTGCTGCCAACGCAAAGAACATGACCCCGGCGCAGTTAATCCGGTCGTGGAATTATCTCAAGGCTGCGGATGACCAGAACAACAAGAACGGCGGCGACGTCAGGGTTCAGGCTGCGATTACAAGGGCCATGGGTGCGGTGCTTTCGGCTTGGGAGAAATACGAACCGATATATGGAAATATCGAAGAGGCCGCGAAAAAGGCCGCGAATCTTGCGGACAAGATTCTCGAAGACATGTATCCGCCGATTATCGACAGAGGGCCCGTAGACAGAAAGTAAGCGATGGCACGTGCAGATGCGTGCGGCTGGCTTTGGCAGGGCCAGTAGGCTTTGGCAGGGCCAGTAAGCTTTGGCAGGCCCGGCTGACTTTGGCTTACCTGTCGTGAAGTCTGGTTGGACAACTATATGGGCGCGAGAAACATGATTTCTTGCGCCTTTTCCTCCATCCGGGCCAGATTTGGACAGGGCATAGGCGCAATTTTGCCGTGCCTTCCACGCATGGTCGGTACAACTGTCACTATACAAGCGGTGCCGTCTGACCTAAAACCCGTGTGAAACCCATAAGATGAGGCCAGAGTTCCGCCGTGTCCGACGAAGAAATAGAGATTGATACCGACGACCTGCAACGCCGTATGGATGGCGCGATGAGCGCTCTCAAGACGGAATTTGCCTCGCTCCGAACCGGGCGCGCCTCTGGCAATATGATCGAACCCGTGATGGTCGATGCCTATGGTCAGATGACCCCGATCAACCAGGTCGGCACGGTGAACGTGCCCGAACCGCGGATGGTGACAATCAACGTCTGGGACAAGGCGCTGGTCAAGAAGGTGGAAAAGGCGATCATGGAATCGGGTCTGGGGATCAACCCACAGACCAACGGCACCATCATCATGTTGCCGATCCCCGAATTGAACGAGGAACGCCGTCGCGAGTTGACCAAAGTGGCCGGGCAATACGCCGAAAGCGCGCGCATCTCGATCCGTAACGTGCGCCGCGACGGTATGGACCAGCTGAAAAAGGCCAAGGCTGCGGGCATGTCCGAGGACGAGCACAAG
>CALGTJ010000405.1 GCA_937901435.1 uncultured Rhodobacter sp.
ATACCAATATGACGGCCGGGTTTCGTCAGCCCTTCAAGACGAAGTTTTAAGCTTTCAATGTGCACGATATAGAGTAGCGCGATGTAGGAAATCACCGCGGGCAGGAAAGCGTGTTTAACGACCTCGATGTAGGGAATGTTCACGTATTCGACCATCAAGAACGCGGCTGCACCCATTACAGGTGGGGTTAACTGACCGTTAGTTGAGGATGCTACTTCAACCGCGCCAGCTTTTTCAGGCGTAAACCCAATCCGTTTCATCAATGGGATCGTAAACGTGCCGGTTGTTACTGTGTTCGCAATCGAGGAACCGGAGATCATGCCGGTCATCATGGAGGACAAAACTGCAGCCTTGGCTGGCCCGCCGCGCAATGCCCCAAGTAGTGCAATCGCGACCTTAATGAACCAATTGCCGCCGCCTGCTTTCTCCAGCAGTGCCCCGAAAAGCACGAACAGAAAAATCATAGATGTAGACACGCCCAAGGCGACGCCAAAGACCCCTTCTGTCTGCATCCAATAATGCCCCATCGCCTTGCTAAAGGACGATCCGCCATAGTTGGTGATGTTGCCAATCCAATGAGAATACCCTCCAAAGAACGCAAGTGCGAGGAACGCCGAAGCGATGATCACAAGCGGTAATCCAAGGGAACGGAACACAGCGACCATCAGCACGAACATACCAATGCCAGACATGACAATGTCAGACGTGCTCCAAAGGCCGGGTCGATCTGCGATCTCGAAACGGAAGATCACAAGGTAGAGACAGGACGACACCCCAAGAACCACAAGCGTCCAATCATACCATGGGATGCGGTTGCGATGCCCGAAGATCGGGAAAGCAAGCGTGGCAAGGGCGATGGCAAAAGCAAGGTGCACAAAGCGTGCTTGTGCGACGATGTTGGCAAAAATGCTAATGCCTGTGGCCTGCGCCAACACGCCTGGCACTTTCGATGCGATGTAGAGCTGGAACAGCGACCATGCGATGCAAAGTCCAAAAATCAGGTTGGCTGCAAATGGTCCCGCGTTACGCGCGCCGGTATTGGCCTTGGCCACCATGTCTTCTGCGGATCTTACGGATGTGTCTGTCATTCCTCGCCCCACAGTCGGAATTCACTTTTGTCAAAAACGCCAGCGCGTCGGATGAGAAACGCTGGCGTAGATTTTTCAGAACATCGAATGGATGTTACTAATCCATCAGACCCAGCTCTTTGTAGGCGCGCTCGGCACCTGGGTGTAGTGGGGCAGACAAACCGTCGCTGATCATTTGCGCCGCATCAAGGTTTGCAAATGCTGGGTGCAAGCCACGGAAGTCGTCCAGGTTGGACAAAACCGCCTTAGCAACCACATAAGCTACATCGTCAGATACATTCGTAGATGTCACGAATGTTGCGCCAACACCGAATGTTGTCGTGTCGGCATCGTTGCCAGCATACATGCCGCCCGGGATGGTCGCGACGCGGTAGTATGGGTTGTCCGCAACAAGACCATCGATTGCATCACCTGTGACAGACACAAGCTTCACGTCGCATGTTGTTGTGGCTTCTTTGATCGCCGCTGCGGGGTGACCGATGGTATAGATCATCGCATCGATGTTGTCGTCGCAGATCTGCTTAGCCATCTCGGAGCCTTTGTACTCGGTAGCGAGCGCAAAGCTATTCATATCCATGCCGAACGCGTCCATTACAACTTCCATTGTCGCTCGCTGTCCAGAACCTGGGTTGCCAACGTTCACACGCTTGCCAGCAAGCTCTTCGAACGAGGTGATACCGCTGTCGCCACGTACCATCAGGGTAAAAGGCTCGGGGTGTACAGAGAACATGGCACGGATTTCCGGGAAAGGGTTGTCCGCGAATTTGGATGTGCCGTTGTAGGCGTGGAACTGCCAGTCGGATTGGGCTACGCCGAACTCAAGCTCACCGGCCTTAATGGTGTTTATGTTGTAAACGGAACCACCCGTGGATTCGACCGCGCAGCGGATGCCGTGCTCTTTGCGCTCCCGGTTGACGAGGCGGCAAATCGCGCCACCGGTTGGGTAGTACACGCCGGTCACACCACCAGTGCCGATAGAGATAAACTGTTGGTCCTGAGCGGCAGCAGCCCCACCCATTGCAATCGCGGCCGCGGCCACTGCGCCGCCAAGTATCTTCGAATATTTCATGGAAAACTCCTTAGGTTTGAGCACCATCGCACTGGCGCTGATCATATCAGCTTTGTAGAAGTTTGATGGGTTGTCACGGAAAAACTAATGTTTTTTTTTGAGCGACCCAATAGGCGTTGTTCTCAAGCCGAAGTTTTTCATAGGACTTGATACGCTCACGCGACGCCAGACCTCCGCGTTTCATCAAGAAGGCCATGAGCAATTCGATCAATGCCATCATACCTGAGAAGCATCCAAAATTATGGGTCGTTAAAGTAGACGCCACCAATGTG
>CALGTJ010000406.1 GCA_937901435.1 uncultured Rhodobacter sp.
GTTCATCGGCTCGGCGCATGGCATCGGTCGGCGGCGGTGGGAAGAGCTGGCGGATGTCTTTCGCGCTGACGACAGCGGCCTTGACGATCTGATCCATCGGATCAGCGGCGATGAGGCCAAAACCTCTGACGAACGCTTTGCGCTGGTCTGCGACGCTGTGACGGGCCGCCAGAAGACATCTGTCGGGAAACCCGCCGTGGCCCCTGCCCTGTCGATCCGGCTTGGCGATGGAACGCAATTGGCAGAGATTCGGGAAACTGCGCGCGCGTTGACCGTCAAACTGTCAAAATCAGACGCGCCCGAATTTGCCCAGTGGATCCGTGACAACGCGCAAACAGAGTTAACTCGCCTCTATGAGGCGTGGAAGTCGGATAAAAAAACCGACTGATCCGGAACCAGAAGAAATCACAAAAAAGGAGCACGACAAGCAACCAAAAAAGAAAGAGCCCCCCAAGGTCACCTCGGAGAGCCCAATCTGTTCTTTGCACTTTCAGATGTAACAGCTTCTCTGCCTCAGTCAACAACAACCGATTCGGTTGACGTGTTTTTGTGGCCTTTTCACAGATAATTCCTGTTCTCCGGGCCTTTCCAAAAGGTTGCCGTGGCGAAAGACATGGCATTTATTCAAGCAGCTGCGGCCCATGGGTCGGGCAACGGTAAAATATTGTCCGCGAACAATCCGGTTCCAGAACGTCACATCGTAATCGACGTGATCCGCAAGGCGGCCCCCCTGATCGGCCTTGGTGCGCCTGTTATTGCGACACTAGATGCGATGCTGTCCTGTCTGCCTCCCAAGCGAAACCACCACACCGTTTTTGCCTCGAACGCGACTTTGACGTTTCGTCGCAATGGCATCTCTGACCGAACAATCCGGCGTCATGTTGCGGATCTGCAAGAGGCCGGTCTGCTCAGTCGGCACGACAGTCCCAACCGCAAACGCTACAGCCGTCACAACCCGCACGAGGGCAAAGCCCTGCGATTTGGTTTTGACCTGACGCCTCTGTTTGCCAGATTGCACACCCTCGCGGCCCTCGCAGGACAGGTCATCGAAGAGCAGGAAAAGATCGCTTATATAAGGTGCAAGATCAGGGCTATTGCCAATGACCTGCTGATTAAGAATCCCGAGAACGAATTCGCAAACGCGGCGAAAAAGGCTTTGCGGCGCAAGCTGTCTTACGCGGATTGCTCTGATCTTTTAACGCAATCGCTCGCCCTCGCCCCAAACCCTGCCTATGAAGCCAACGCCCCAGCAGATCAGGAATCCAGCAAAAGCACATTGAATATGTCCGGCACCGACGGCCAAAATGTCCGGCACCATCAGAAGTCAAATAAAGAAAGTATTGATAGAACACCAGAAACGCTAACCCCCACGCAAAATGACACAACGAATCCTGAACCCGTCACAATCCCGGAATTGCTAAGCGCCTGCCCTGACGCCATGCAATTTTCGCTAAGACCCATCAACACGTATTCAGATGTGGTCGCTCATGCCCGCACGCTTGCGCCAATGATTGGGATCGACACAGCCAGCTATGAGGCGGGACACCGAAAGCTGGGGCCGGTTGGCACAGCAATCACTGTGTGGGCGATGATCCAGTTTCATGACCGGATAAAATCGGTCGGCGCTTATTTTCGCGCGCTGACAAGTGGCACGAAAAGTGATGGGTTTGATCCAGCGACACTGATCCGACGACTGGCGAACTTGCAGAACCGCAAATACCCAGACCGGACATTGTCCGCGGACAATATATCAGCTGGGGCAGATACAGGGGCAGGGGCCATAGCAGGGGTGACAGCATGAAGAGCGGTCTCGTTCAGGGCAATACCAGATCAATCGCCATCACTAGAGGCGCGCAACAATCCGTATTTCCGCAGCTTCACATACAGAGACTGACGCGACAGCCCCAGCATTTCCGCCGCGGCCACCCGGTTGTTCGAGGTCAGTTCTACCGCCGTTTCGATGCAAATCTTTTCGACCACATCCGTCGTCTTGGCCACGATATCGCGCAACGACTGGCTGCCGATCAGTTCGATCACCGATTGCATGTCCACTTCGCCCAGTTGCTGCGTCTCAGCGCGCGCGCCGTCAATCCGGCTGGTGTCGCGCAGCACAAGGGCAAAGACAGGATCCGCGCCGCTGGTCAGATGCGTGATCGATATTTCGACCGCGCGTTCACCGCCGTATTCGCCAATCACCTTGGTCGTGTAGACGCGCATCGTTCCGCTGCGGGCCGCATTTTCCAGCATCACTTTCATATCGACGTCACCGCGCCCCAGAAAATCCGCGATAGAGCGGCCTTTGATCAACGAGGCCTGCGCCACATCGCTAAGTGTCAGGAAGGCGCTGTTCGCACTAAGGATGACGCCAGAGGTCGAGACAAAGACAATCGCATCCATGCCGCGATCATACAGCCCTGACAGGTTGTCCTGCAGGCTGTCAGATTTCAGCGCCGTGGGAACCGTGTTACTGATCCGGCAAAGCAACAGCTGCTCTCCGCCCACGCGGAACACCATCGGAGAGACAGAAACCGTCTGATTGGATCCGCGTGGTTTCAGATTGATCTGAGTATGCGTTTCCTCGCGTGCGACCGCGACCAAACGATCGGTCACCTGATCTTTCGATCCGTCCTCGAAAAGCTGGTCAAAGGCGAACCCGATCAACTGGTTCCCGGATTTGCCGAACATTGCCAAGGCCGCAGGATTGCAATCCTGAACAAGCCGGTCCGCGAGCGACACAAAGATCACCGCATCCTCAAGCCATGCCATAAGCACCCGGAACCGCAGATCATGTTCGCGGCGGGATTCATAGTTTTTTTCCAGCGAGATCTGCGCGTTCACAAGCTGCTGCTGCATCTCTGCGATTGTGCGCATATCCCGGCCAAGCATCAGGACAGACGCGCCGTCTTCTACTGAATGAAAACTGTAGCGCATGGGAAATTCGGGATAATCACCATTGGCAGCATGCGACATTTCGATAACGCGCGCGCGCCCGGTGCCTTGTTCGATCTCACTTAGCCGGGTGTTGAATTTTGGCACCGCCTCACTCATCAGGGTCTGACGCAAATCCTGCCCCATGAACCGGGTGAACCGTTCCTTGGGACGAAGGCCGGGATTGGTCGTGACACCGCTGACAATGCCCTGAGGCGTGATCAGAATGGCCACATCAGCGACCTGAGTGATGATCTCTGACACGATTTCCGGCCCGACCCCAAGTATCAGCCCGTTTGTCCAGGTTGTCTCTGCTTGCGATCTCATCGCACTGTCCCCTTTTTGCAAAAGGTCAGCGCATCTTGCCAATTCGCGGTGGAATGGTCCGCCCCGATCACGGCAGCGACATCTTCTTTACGATCTAACACATTCCCGCCTAACAAGACCGGCGCATTGTCGTTTCCGGCGCGCACTCTGTCTACAACTTTTTCAAGGAAATCAAGGGATTCGGCGCGACTGGCCGAGATTAGCACGCCAGCGGTTTCTGGCAGCCTGACAAAGTCAGCGATCTCATTCAACTTCAGGTCCAGCGCCATGCGTACCACGCATCCGGCCCGCCGCAGTTGACCGGCAAGAACGGTGGCCCCCAGCGTGTGCTGAACCCCTTGCGGGACAAACAAACACAGCTCTCCCTTCAGCGCACGAAAGTTCAGGGCAGGGGGGGTGAACCATGTTGTATCAAGATCCCAGAGCAGATTCTGAAGACGCGCAGAGGCACTGGACACCTGAACAAAGGTCAATCTGTTATCCGTCCACGCGTGCCCCAACTGGCGGGCTATGACCGGAACGTAAAAGTCCGCAATATCCTCGTCACGCACTCCGGCGCGACGCATGTTAACCAGCAAGGTTACCAGAGCGCCCGGATCGTTTGCCAGAATCACATCAAACAGGCGCGTCATAAACCGCAACAGGATGCCGTCTTCTGGCCGCTGCACATCACGGGCCAGAACGGTCAACGTGTTGCGTGCAATCGCATTAAAATCCAGAACGGGCGAATCAGTGTAGTCACTTGAGCTTTGTCGCATCAGCAACACCCTTCTCACGCGCTGACACACCGATCATAGCTTGTCATAGCTTGGCTTACATTATTAGTCGCTTCCAATCGTCTACATTCATAGGTCTGTTGTCAATTAGTATTGACATCAACTTTTTCAAATACAAAATTATGCAATAAAATCAAGGATTGCGCATTTTTCTGCCTAGAAAATTTTGCCCGGAAATGTGTAAATCAAAGTTGACACATCTTCATTAGAGTGTCAGTTTTCAGTCAGGGACACCAATAACCGGGGAATCCGAATGACGCTCGCCGACGGACATCAGGCTCCGACAAATGCGCTTTATACGCCTGCTCAGCGGGCACGGCGTGATGCGTCGGTGTGGACCCTGGTACAGGGCATCCTTGCCCCGGTGCAGTTTGTGATCTTTGCGGTCTCTCTGGTGCTGGTGCTGCGCTATCTCTGGACGGGCGAGGGATATGGGGCGGCGACGGTGTCGATCCTGCTGAAAACGGCCGCGCTCTATACGATCATGGTCACCGGCGCGATCTGGGAAAAAGTGGTCTTTGATCAATGGCTTTTCGCCCATGCGTTCTTTTGGGAAGACGTGTTCAGCTTTGTCGTGATCGCGCTGCACACCCTATATTTATATGGACTTTTGACCGGGAACATAGAGCCCGCCACGCTGATGATCATCACGCTGGCCGCCTATGCAACCTATGTCGTGAACGCGGGTCAATTCCTGTGGAAACTGCGCGTCGCGCGCCTTCAGTCGGAGCAACCCGCATGAACGATCTGACCCCTCCGCCGCCGGCTCTTGGATGCCGCAGCGCCCCCATTCTCAAGCAGCGCGGACAGCGCGAAGTGTTCTGTGGTCTGACCGGGATCATCTGGCTGCACCGCAAGATTCAGGACGCCTTCTTTCTGGTGGTCGGCTCGCGCACCTGCGCGCATCTGCTGCAAAGTGCCGCCGGGGTGATGATCTTTGCAGAGCCTCGGTTCGGCACAGCGATTCTCGAAGAATCAGATCTGGCCGGATTGAACGACGCCCACAAAGAGCTTGACCGCGAAGTGGCCCGCCTGCTGGCCCGTCGCCCCGACATTCGCCAGCTCTTCCTCGTCGGCTCCTGCCCCTCCGAAGTCATCAAGCTGGACCTGTCCCGCGCTGCAGAGCGTCTGACCCAACAATTCGCGCCCAAGGTGCGCGTGCTGGAATATTCCGGCTCCGGGATCGAGACGACCTTTACCCAAGGCGAAGACGCCTGTCTTGCCTCGATGGTGCCCGTGCTGCCGCAAACCGATGCGCGCGAGTTGCTGGTGGTCGGTGCGCTGCCTGATGTGGTCGAAGACCAGATGCTGAGCCTGCTGGCCGATATGGGCATCGGTCCGGTCCGGGTTCTGCCCGCCCGCAACATCGACGCGGAAATGGGCATTGGGCCCAACACGGTCTTTGCACTGACGCAGCCGTTTCTGGGCGACACCCACGCCGCTTTGGAACGTCGCGGCGCACGTTACATTCAGGCCCCGTTTCCGCTGGGCGAAGAGGGCACAACCGCCTGGCTTTCTGCCGTCGCCGCAGAGTTCGGTGTCGATGCCGAGACGTTCGAGCGTGTCACTGCAGCCCCGCGTCGTCGTGCCCGTCAGGCCGTCGCGCAGGCTGCCGAGACGCTGCAAGGCAAAACGGTGTTCTTCTTTCCCGACAGCCAGTTGGAAATCCCGCTGGCGCGCTTTTTGGCCCGTGAATGCGGCATGACCCCTTTAGAGGTCGGCTCTCCCTACATCCACGATGCGCTGCACGGTCCTGATCTGGATCTGCTGCCAAGTGGCCCACAGATTTCCGAAGGCCAGGACGTTGATCTGCAACTGGATCGCTGTCGCGCCGCGCGCCCTGATCTGACGGTCTGCGGGCTGGGCCTTGCCAACCCGCTAGAGGCAGAGGGCCTGTCGACCAAATGGGCGATCGAGCTGGTCTTTACCCCGGTACATTTCTACGAACAGGCCGGTGATCTGGCCTCTCTCTTTGCGCGCCCGCTGCGTCGCAAGGGCATTCTGGAGGCCAAAACATGAAGCTGACAGTCTGGACATACGAAGGCCCGCCCCACGTCGGTGCCATGCGCGTTGCGACCGGCATGAAGGGTCTGCACTATGTGCTGCACGCCCCGCAGGGCGACACCTATGCCGATCTGCTGTTTACCATGATCGAGCGGCGCAACCACCGCCCGCCCGTCACCTACACCACCTTTCAGGCGCGCGACCTTGGCTCTGACACCGCCGGTCTGTTCAAGGCCTCGTGTCAGGACGCTTATGACCGCTTTCAGCCAGAGGCGATCATCGTTGGCGCGTCCTGCACCGCTGAATTGATCCAGGACGATCCCGGCGGTCTGGCTGAAACGATGGGTCTGCCGATCCCTGTGATCGCGCTGGAACTGCCCAGCTATCAGCGCAAGGAAAACTTTGGCGCGGACGAGACATTTTTGCAGATTGTGCGCCATCTGGCCAAGCCGATGGAAAAGACCAAGCGCGTCAGTTGTAACATCATCGGGCCGACCGCGCTGGGGTTTCGCCACCGCGACGACGTGCAGGAAATCACCAATCTGCTGTACGAACTGGGGATAGAGGTCAATGTGACCGCGCCCATGGGATCGACCCCGTCCGAGATCGCCAAAATGGGGCAGGCGCATTTCAACGTGCTGCTCTACCCGGAAACCGCCGAACAGGCCGCGCGCTATTGCGAGCGGACCTTTGATCAGCCTTACACCAAGACCGTGCCAATCGGCGTCGGCGCGACGAATGATTTCATCGCAGAGGTGCGCGCCCTTAGTGGCAGCACCGCCGAGATCAGCACAGATCGCCTGCGCCAGACTTGGTGGAACCAGTCGGTCGACAGCACCTATCTGACCGGCAAGCGCGTGTTCATCTTTGGCGATGGCACCCACGTCAAAGCCGCCGCGCGGGTCGCCCGCGACGAGATGGGGTTCGAGGTTGCTGGCATCGGCTGTTACAACCGCGAATTCGCCCGCGATATTCGCGCTGTGGCCAAGGAATACGGCATCGAGGCGCTGATCACCGATGACTACCTTGAGGTAGAGCGCACCATCGAGGCGCTGCAGCCAGAGATGATCCTCGGCACCCAGATGGAACGCCATATCGGCAAACGCCTTGGCATCCCCTGCGCCGTCATTTCCGCGCCTGTGCATGTGCAGGATTTCCCCGCGCGCTACTCGCCGCAGATGGGGTTCGAGGGCGCGAATGTTCTGTTCGATACATGGGTACACCCGCTTGTCATGGGTCTCGAAGAGCACCTGCTGCACATGTTCCGGGACGATTTTGAATTCCACGACGACGCGGGCGCAAGCCACCATGGCGGACATTCCCCCAAGCCGATGCAGGTGCCGGACAAAACGCCAAAGCCGGTTCTGGAAGACGTCAGCGTCGCGGCCAAACCGGTGGATGACGGCAATATCGTCTGGCTGTCCTCTGCGGAAAAAGAGCTAAAGAAAATACCGTTCTTTGTGCGTGGCAAAGCCCGCCGGAACACCGAAACGTATGCGGCCGAAAAGGGACTCGGCGAGATTTCACTCGATACCCTGTACGAAGCGAAGGCCCATTATGCGCGATGAACTGATCCCACAGGTCTATAATCGGGCCTATAATTTTGTGATCCTCACGCTGGATCGCCATGCGGCTGGCCCCGCCGCCCGTGTGGCCCCGATGCTGGCGATGGATTTTCCGGGTCTGAACGTGTCCATCCATGCCGCAGCTGAGTGGGAAAAAGACCCAAGCGCGCTACAGGCCGCCAAGGACGACATCGCCCGCGCCGATATCATCGTGTCCTGCGTGCTGTTTCTAGAGGATCACCTGAACGCCATCCTGCCAGAGTTGCGCGCGCGTCGCCCCTATTGCGATGCCATGGTGGGTGTCGTGTCGGATCAATCCATCACCAGCCTCACCCGCATGGGCGATCTGGACATGTCAAAGCCCGCCTCTGGCGCGATGGCCCTGCTGAAAAAGCTCAAGCCGTCCAAAGGCGGGTCCAGCAAATCCGGCGCAAGCCAGATGAAGATGCTGCGCCGTCTGCCCAAGATCCTGCGTTTGATCCCCGGCAAATCGCAGGACCTGCGCGCGTGGTTCCTGTCGATGCAATATTGGCTGGGCGGGTCGGACGAGAACATCGAAAACATGATCCGCTTTCTGATCACCCGCTATTCCAGTGTCAGTGAATGGCGTGGCGTCAAAGTGGCAGAGCCGATCGAATATCCCGAATGCGGTGTCTATCATCCGGATCTGCCGGGTCACCATATCTCTACCGAACTGTCTGATCTGAACCTGACCGGCACGGGGCCGACCATCGGTATCCTGTTGCTGCGCAGCTATATCCTTGCCTCTGATACCGCCCATTACGATCATGTCATCCGCGCCTTCGAGGCGCAGAGCTGTCGTGTGATCGCTGGGTTTGCCGGGGGCCTCGACGGGCGTCCCGCAATCGAGGCCTATCACATGGGCCGCATTGATGCGCTGGTGTCTTTGACCGGGTTCAGCCTTGTGGGCGGGCCTGCCTATAACGACACCGCCGCCGCTGTCACGATCCTCAAGGAACTGGATGTGCCCTACGTCAGTGCGCAGCCGCTTGAATTTCAGACGCTCAGCCAATGGGCGACGGGCGGGCAGGGGCTATCCCCCATCGAAACCACCATGCTGATCGCCCTGCCAGAGATCGACGGCGCGACCAACCCGACCGTCTTTGCCGGACGTCACGGGATCGAGGGCTGTCAGAACTGTTCGACCCACAATTGCGCCGCCCAAGGCGTGGTTAAGGCGATGGCCCCCTGCCCAGAGCGGATCGAAGCGCTGGTTGAAAAGGCCACACGCCTTGCCGTTCTGCGCCGCAAGCGGAACGCTGACAAAAACGTCGCGGTGGTCCTGTTCGGCTTTCCGCCCAATGCGGGCGCGGTCGGCACGGCGGCCTATTTGTCGGTCTTTGAATCCCTGCACAACACCCTGCACCGCATGGCGCGCGAGGGGTATGACATCACGCCTCCCGAAACGGTCGACGCCCTGCGAGAGCATGTGCTGAAGGGCAACGCCCAGATTTACGGTCAAGAGGCCAATGTGGCCGATACGGTCAGCGCCGATACGTTGGTGGCGCGCACGCCCTGGCTGGACCAGATAGAGGCCACTTGGGGCCCGGCGCCCGGCAAGATCCAATCCAACGGGCGCGAGGTGTTTATCTTTGGCGCGCAGTTCGGTAAGGTCTTTGTCGGCGTGCAGCCCACCTTTGGCTACGAGG
>CALGTJ010000407.1 GCA_937901435.1 uncultured Rhodobacter sp.
ATGCTCGTAACATTCGTCCCACAAATCTCACTATGGCTGCCGTCGTTCTATGATTGAGGCCCATATGGGGCGTGCATGCGTGGTCCCGAAAACAAAGGCTATTGGAGGTCCTTGATCGCCGCCATGCACTCTGTCGACAGCAGGTCCGGCGCATCGATGCTTGGCCAGTGTGAGGCCCCCACAAGCCGGCGTTTGTCGATGTCATGGGAGTGCAACCAGTCCAGCGTGCTATCTGGGCAATTTGGATCGTCGTAGAGATAAGACACCTTTCCCGATGCGACCAGACTTTCGCCCGGGTGCTGTGCCTCGGAGAAGCGTTGGGCGTCGCGGCCAAGCTGCCAAAGGGCCTCGGGATCGGCTTTGGCCACGTTGTCGTGGTACCGCCCGAAAATGGAAGATCCTCGTGCCTTTTCCGCCAGTCGCGTCAGGAAGGCCGTGCGAAAGGTTGCGGGGTCGTCATAGTCCGCCGCAGTTCCCGAGAAATAGGCATCGTCCGCGGTGATGTTGCCTTCAAGTGACAAAATCATCTCTAGCGGGCTGTCCTTGTGCAGGGCGATCGAGGCGATGATGGAAGCGACAGAATGGGCGAGAACGATCTTTGCGCCACTGCGCCTTGCCTCTTTTGCCAAAGCCTCTGCCAGCGCCTCAATCGTTGTCTCACCCTCCAGTGACGGCGCGCCAAAGCCCGGCAGATTATAAGGGATAAGAGCATATTTGTGGGCAAGTGGCGTCGTGAGAAGCCGATCAAACATGCTGGCGTTGTCCCCAAATCCGGCGATCATGATCAGGCCTGCGCGGGGCGTCTCGATCTGGTCCATCCCTTTTCCTTCCTTGGTGCCATTGCCGCCAAAACAGAGGTGACAATTATCACAAAGTCCAGCCATAAGTGCAAAACGCCAAAAAAGCCGTTTTAGCATTGCTCAAAGTGGCTTGCACATTGCACTCTGGTCGGGTTCGCTACCGTGAACAGGCTTTGAAAGGACAGATCATGACCGCAGCCATGCAAGGCGCCGATTTCGCGACCATCAACCGCTTTCGGCTGGGTGACTTCGAGGTGACATCAGTGCTGGACGGGACGGTTGTGCGCGACGCCGTCAAGCCGCCGTTTTGCCTTGATCTGGATGACGCTGAAATCGCAGCACTGGGGGCGGCGGCGTATGTGCCGTCTGACCGGTTCGAGCACCCTTTTGTGCCGACCCTTGTGAATACGGGAAAAGAGCTTGTTCTTTTTGACGTCGGCTTTGGCGCAAAGGGACCAAGCGCCGAAACCGGCCTGCTGCGCAAAAGGATGGCCGATGCGGGATATGCCCCCGAGGATGTGGATCTGGTCGTCTTCAGCCATGTGCACCCCGATCACATTCTGGGTGTCACAGTTGACGGCGCACCTGCGTTCCCCAATGCCCGCTACGCCATTGGGCAGGTCGAATATGACGAATGGAAATCAGGCGCGCGCATCCCGCAAAGCCGGGCGGCAAACCGCGACATGTTTCTAGAGCTTATCGTCCCGCTGGCCGACCGGATGACCTTTCTTGCGCCCGGCGATCAGGTCGCCTCTGGCATCACCTCGCTTGACGGGTACGGACATTCCATCGGGCACATGATGTTCATGGTCGAAAATGGCGGCAAGCAGGTCTTGCTATGGGGCGATCTGGCCAACCACTATGTCTTTTCGCTGCAGGTGCCCGAAGCCAAGGTGTTCTTTGATGACGATCCTGATCTGGCGATTGCAACGCGCAAACGCGTGCTGGACATGGTTGCGACCGACGCGATTCCCGTCATCGGCCATCACATGCCGTTCCCGTCCCTTGGCTATGTAGAACGCACCCCCAAAAGCTATCGCTGGCAGCCTGCGAGCTATCAGATGCGGGTTTAGCCTTGCGCATTTGAATGGCCCCGCCCGTGCCGATCCAGATGTCAGGACAGAGGCCGCCAACACCAAAGCCGCGACTCCTGCGTTTTGAAAGAACCGGGACGATTGTTTCATCTGCGGTCCCCATGTAGTTTACCGGCAGCAGGGATTTACATCATTTCTGGTCCGGAATTTGCCCTTTACCCGGTTTCTTGCCAGATGACGGCGGTCCAAAGCGAATTCCCAAGCCTTTTCTGCCTGGATTGTCGTTCGCACGAAACGCGCCGCAGGCAAAAAGTGGCTAGGCGCGCCGCCCCTTGATCGGGGTGCTGGTCTGATCATTTGCTGGCATTGGCCATATCGATACCCTGAATGCTCTCCCCATTTGGTGCATGGAAATTTGGCTTGCCCCAAGGCGCGCGCGGGCTTGCGTTCTTCTGAGACACGGCAGTATCGTTGCCCGATGCAACAGCAATTCAAAACCCCGGACCACCTGCCCGAACGCGCATCCGTTGCGGTGATTGGCGGTGGCGTGGCGGGCGTGTCCGCTGCGCTTTATCTCGCGAAATCGGGCATCCCTGTGGTGCTGTTTGAAAAGGGGCGCATCGCCGGTGAACAATCGTCGCGCAACTGGGGATGGATCCGCAAACAGGGCCGCGATCTGGCCGAAATGCCGCTGATGATCGAGGCCGAACAGCTGTGGCGTGAAATTGCGGCAGAGGTCGACGAGGACATCGGCTTTCGTCAGGGCGGGGTGACCTATCTGGTGCAGACAGAGGCAGAACAAGACCTGCGCGAAAGCTGGCTGGCCAAGGTCAAGGATTTCGGGCTTGATTCGCGGATGCTGTCGGCGTCCGAGGCCAGCGCGATGCTGGGCCTGAACGCCCCGAAAGCCGATATAAAAGGCGCTTTGCACACGCCCAGCGATTGCCATGCGGAACCCGGTCTGGCCGTGCCTGCCGTGGCGCGACTGGCACAGCGCCACGGCGCGCAGATTTTCGAAGGCGTCGCCGTGCGCGGTCTGCACCGCGAGGCCGGTCGGGTCTGCGGCGTGGTGACAGAGCGTGGCCTCGTGCGATGTGACGCGGTCATTCTGGCGGGCGGGATCTGGTCGCGTACCTTGCTTGAAAACGAAGGCCTGACCCTGCCACAGCTTGCGATCCTGTCCTCGGTGATGCGAACCACGGCGGTGTCTCAGGTCTCGACCAGCACCTTTGGGGCCAGTGGCGCATCGATCCGGCCCCGCGCCGACGGCGGTGTGACACTGGCAAGGGCGGGCGCGGCGCAGTTCGACCTTGTTCCGGCGGCATTTCAGCATCTCAAGGCCTTCCTGCCGATCTTGCGATCCCGGTGGCGGATCATGAGAATACGCGCCGGGGCCTCGTTCTTTGGCCCGCTCGGGCGAACGCGCTGGACGATGGATCAGGCCAGCCCCTTCGAGGCGGTGCGCGTCATGGATCCCACCCCCGACGCGCGCTTGTTAAAGGACGTGCTGGGCGCGGCACAAAAGCTTTATCCCCATCTGGCAGAGGCGCGCATGGCCCAAAGCTGGGGTGGCATGATCGACGTGATGCCCGACGAAGTCCCGGTCATCGGCCCTGTGGCGGGCGCGCCCGGGCTGATACTCGCGACAGGCCTGTCGGGACATGGGTTTGGGCTTGGGCCCGGCATTGGCAAGATGGCGGTGGATCTGGCCACAGGCGCGCGACCGCAAAGTGACCCGGCAGCGTTTTCAAAAACGCGGTTTGATCGGAAACGCAATACCATGGCATCACAGGCCGCGTCATGACCTGTTGCGATGTGGTCATCGTCGGGGCCGGGATCACGGGCTGCGCCACCGCCCTTGCCCTTGCCGAGGCAGGCGCAACGGTCGAGGTGGTCGAGGGTTACCGCCCTGCTGCCATGGCCTCTGGCTGGACGCTTGCCGGTGTGCGCCAATCGGGTCGCGATCCTGCCGAGCTTGCACTGGCGCGGGCGGCCGTCGCGATCTGGCAAAACCTTGATGCACAGTTGGACTGCGCCACGGGCTATCGGCAGGGCGGCAACCTGCGCCTTGCCCGCACCGAGGCCGAGGCAGAGACCATTCGCGCCTTGGTCACTTCGCAAACCGATGCAGGCCTGCCGATGAAGCTGCTCGACGGTGCCACCGCGCGCCAGATCGCGCCGCCCGTGTCAGAGGATATTCTGCTGGCCTCTTGGTGCCCCAGCGATGGCCACGCCGACCCCATCGCCACCGTCGAGGGGTTTCGCCACGCCGCCGAGCGCGCGGGCGTTCGGTTTCGCACCGGGCTGAGCGTGACGCAGATTAAAACCGCCAAAGCTGGTGACAGAGCCCGGTTTGTCTCGGCTGTGACTGCCGACGGGCCGATCGCTGCGGGTCGCTGCCTGCTTGCCGCCGGGATCCAGACCAATGCGTTGCTGGACGGTCTGGGCCTGCACATCCCGATGACCCTGCCGATGGTATCGGTGCTGCAAACGGCCCCTTTGCCCCCGAGCCTTGGCCCCGTCATCGGTGTCGCCAATGCGGATCTGGCCGTGCGCCAACAGATCGACGGGCGGCTGCGGTTTACGGGCGGGGCTGAACCGGCGGGCGCGCCGCTTGACCTGTCGGAGGGCACCCCGGCGGTTCATCCCCCGGCGGCCTCGCTGGCGCGCACGATTTCGCTGGTCAGTGGGGTCCTGCCGATGGTGGCAAAGGCCCCGATTTCGCGGGTCTGGGGTGGTCTGCTGGATCTGACCCCCGACGCCTTGCCAGTGCTGGACCGCGCGCCGGGCGTTGAGGGTCTGTATGTGGCGGCGGGCTTTTCCGGGCATGGCTTTGGCATCGGTCCGGCGGTCGGGCGGGCGTTGGCCGCCCTTGTGTTGGACGCCACGCCAGAGACCCCGCTGGACGCCTTCGCTTTTGATCGGTTCACCGAGAACGCTCTTGAAAGCGCCCAAGCCGCGCTGAGCTTGCACGGATGAGAAGCCCTGCGGATATCGCCGTTGTCGGAGGCGGGCTTGTGGGCGCGTCGCTGGCCTTGGGCTTTGCGAGGGCCGGGGCCTCGGTCACGATGGTCGATGCGGGCGACGACCGGTTTCACGCCTCGGTCGGGAATTTCGGGCTGGTCTGGGTACAGGGCAAAGGGGCGACCTGCCCGGACTACGCGGATCTGAGCCTACGCTCTGCCAAAGCGTGGCAGGGATTTGCCGAAACACTAGAGGACGGGACCAGCACCGACGCGCCCTTGGGCTACCGCCGTTGCGGCGGGGTCAAGATCACATTGGGCGCAGAGGAACTGGACGCCGCAGCGGCGGGGCTGGATCGGATGCACAACCAGTCGGGCCCTGCGGGGGCCGATATGATCCTGCTGGATCGGGACGCCCTGCGCGACAGGATTGCGGCGATTGGGCCAGAGGTATCAGGCGGCACGTTTTGTCCTCATGATGGCCACGCTGACCCACTGACCACCCTGCGCGCCCTGCACCGCGCCTTGCGCCGGGCCGGTGTGCGCGTTGTGCGCGGCAAGGCGTTGCGGGTCAGCGCCGAAGCGAATTCAGAACCAAGCGGGCAAGGCTTTGTGATAGAGACCGAGACCCGGCGCATCGCCTGTGGGCGCGTGGTCTTGGCGGCTGGGCTTGGCAACACGCCTGACATCTGCGAACCGCTTGGCCTGCGCGCGCATCTGCGCCCCCAGCGCGGCCAGATCGTCGTGACCGAACGCACGGCGCGTTTTCTGGACCCGGTCTGTCATAGCGTGCGCCAGACCGAGGACGGCACGGTCATGCTGGGCGACAGCAAAGAAGAGGTCGGCTTTGACACCTCAACGACGGGCGACGTCACGCGCGCCATTCTGGACCGCGCGGTGCGCTGTTTCCCGCATCTGGCGCGCGTGCGCATGATGCGCACATGGGGGGCTTTGCGGGTGATGTCCCCGGATGGTCTGCCGATCTATCAGACATCAGAGCGCTATCCCGGTGCCAGCCTTGTCACCTGCCACAGCGGTGTGACGCTGGCCGCCGCCCATACCGGCGAGGTCGCCACCGCCATTCTGGAGAACCGTTTGAACGCAAGCTATCCAGCCTTCTCGCCCGCCCGGTTCGACGCCCGATCTGAGGCCCGTTCTGAGGCCACAACATGACCCTCTGGACCCGCGCCATCCCCGCAAGCGAAACCGTCATGATCCATGTGAACGGCCAACCAGTGACGGCCAGCCCGGACGAAACCGTGGCCACGGTCCTGTTGCGCATGGGCCTGCGCAGCTTTGGCCTCCATCCAGTCACCGGACAGCCGCTTGCCCCGGCCTGCCTGATGGGGGTTTGCTTTGGCTGTCTTTGCCAGATCGACGAACGGCCCGGAACGCAGGCTTGCCTTGAACCGGTGCGAGACGGAATGACCGTGCAAACCGAAAGACCCGACGCCCCATGACCCAAGACACGCGCGACGTCATTGTGATCGGCGCAGGACCTGCCGGACTGGCCGCAGCGCAATCTGTGGCCGAGCATGGCCTCAGCGTCAGGCTGATCGACGAACAGGGGGCGGCAGGTGGTCAGATCTGGCGCAATGCCGCTGCGGTGACGCAACGGGGCGGCGCGTTGAGCAAAAGCTATACCGGTGCGACGGCGGCCCTTTGCGCGGTGCAACAGGCGCGGATCGATCACGCGACAAGCGCCACGGTTCTGGATGTCGCGCTCTCTAAAGCTCCCGAAACTGGTCCAGAAATGGGGCCTGAAACCGGCTCTGAAACAGGCTCTGAAACAGGCTCTGAAACAGGCTCTGAAACAGGCTCTGAAACCGGGCCTGAAACCGGGCCAGTCTGCGTCACATGGCTGTCAGCGGCCCATGGCAATCGGGGCATCCGAGAGACCACCGCCCGCGCACTTATCATCGCGACCGGCGCCTTGGAACGGCCAGTTCTGTTTCCGGGGGCTACTCTGCCGGGCGTTATGGGCGTCGGTGCGGTTCAGAGCATCCTCAAGCAGTCCGGGCTGGTGCCCTCAGGCGAGAGTGTGGTTCTGGCCGGTCACGGCCCGCTGCTGCTGTTAACTCTTTCGCAGATCCTCGATCACGGCGGCTCTGTCGCGGCAGTGCTGGATCTTGGGCAGAGCAGGTTGACCGAGGCCGTGACCGGACTGGTCCCAGCGCTGCTAAGCGATCCTGCCCTCATGGCAAAGGGTGCGTCATTGCTGTGGCGGGCAAGGCGCAGCGGCGTGGTCTGGCATCGCAATGTCACCCGATTGCGGGCCATGGGCAGTGAGGGCATAGAGAAGGTCGCCTTTGAGACGG
>CALGTJ010000408.1 GCA_937901435.1 uncultured Rhodobacter sp.
GCGCCCCAGATACATCACCGCGACCCGGTCAGCTGTCTGGGCAATCACGCCAAGGTCATGGGTGATGAACAGGATGCCCATGCCAAAGTCGGCCACAAGATCTTTCATCAGATCAATGACTTGCGCCTGAATTGTCACATCCAGCGCGGTGGTCGGTTCGTCCGCAATCAGCAGTTTGGGTTTGGTGGATAGCGCCATGGCGATCATCGCGCGTTGACGCATTCCGCCTGAAAACTCAAAGGCATATTGGTTAAACCGTTTGGCGGGTTCGGAAATGCCGACCCGATCCAGCATCTCGACGCTGATCTTGTGGGCCTGCTTTTTGGACATATCCGAATGCAGAAGCAACTGTTCGACCATCTGATCGCCGATGGTGATGGCGGGGGCAAAACTTGCCATAGGTTCTTGAAAGATCATCGAAATCGCGCCGCCGCGGATCTGTTTCATGTCTTTCTCGCGTTTCAGCGACAGCACCTCTAGCGGGTCCTCGCCGTCCACAGTCAAGGTGATCCGACTGGCCGGATCATAACGCGTATTGCCCGCGTTCAACTGCATCAACGCCTTGGCGGTCACAGATTTACCAGAGCCCGATTCCCCAACAAGGCCAAGCACTTCGCCCGGCGCAATGTCGAAGCTGACGTCCTCAACGGCGGTAATCAGCCCCTCGTCGGTCTGGAAACGGATGGTCAGGTCCTTGACAGAGATCAGGCTCATTTCTTGGTCCCCGCATAAGGATCGGCGGCGTCGCGCAACCCGTCACCGACAAAGACAAAGGCCATCACGAGGGTGATAAAAAAGATCACAGGGATGAAATACCATTGATAATTCAGCAAAACATCCGCCGAGGTGGTGTTTTGCAGCATGACACCAAGGCTGTTTACCGGATCTTTAAGTCCAAGACCGATAAAGGATAGGGCAGTTTCAGACAGCACGATATAGGGAAAGGAAATCACCAGATCGACAATGATATAGCTTGTGAAACTGGGCAACAGATGGCGGCGGATGATGTGACCGGGACGCGCACCGCATAGCTGTGCGGCCAGCACATATTCCTGATTGCGCTCGACCAGCAGATGCGTGCGCACGCGACGCGCGAGTGTGGGCCAGTTGATCAGGCCGATGATGATCGAGATAAAGAAAAACCGCGTCTCGGACGACCATGTTGCCGGAATAAAGGCTGCAATGGCCATGAACAGCGGGATGATTGGGATCGTGCGAACGGCGTCCGTGATCATTTGCACGAAACTGTCAAACACGCCGCCGAAATACCCGGCCGCCCCGCCAATAATCAGGGCCAGAACGAAACTGATCAAGACACCCAGGGTGCCAACGGCCAGAGAGGTATAGATCGCGTGCAGTGTGCGACTAAAGATGTCCTTGCCGGTGTCATCGGTGCCAAAGAGGTGGATGAAGCCTTGGTCGACGCCGAACAGACGCGTGTCAAACGTCAGAAAAAAAAGCTTGTAGTCAGAGCCTTGCACGAACCATTGAATGTAACGGCGGTCTTCGGTGTCGATGCTGGTGACCCAACGGAAATTGGTCGCCATCGACCGCTCTCGCTTGACGCCGTAGATGAAAGGGCGCGCAGAACAGCCCGCGTCGTCGCAGAACTTCGGGATCTGCGGCGCGCCATTGGTGTAATCCTTGTCGCGTCCGGCGATTGTGGGATCATAGGGGGATAAGAAGGGGGCGAAAACGCCCATCATAACCAGCAGCAAAAGCACGGTCGCGGCGATCATTGCCACGCGGTTGCGTTTGAACCGGGCCCAGATCAACTGGCCTTGCGAGGCGGTGAAATAGGCCTCTTTCTTGCGCTGTTCGGAGGCAGAGAGGGGCGTGCTGATGTCGGTCATGGCTTAGCCTCCCACCACGGATTTACGGATGCGCGGATCAAACAGGGCCAGCGCGATGTCGGTGAGGAAATTCACGGTCACGATACAGGCCGTCAGCAAAAAGATGATCGCGCCTGCCAACTGTTGATCGTTGGACCGTGCAAGGGATTCCAACAAGAGCGCGCCCGCTTCGGTCAAAGTCAAAATCAAGGCGACGATAGGTAACTCGTTGAAAATACGGTTTAAATCGAAACCAAGAGAGTTGACAATCGGCCCCAGTGCGTGCCGCGCCGGATAACGCCACAACAACTTGCCGCCGTGCAATCCGCGTGCGCGGGCGGCGGTCACATACAGCTTGTCATTCTCGTCCAGCATCAGCGCGCGCACGGTTTGCAGCGCAAAGGCGGTCGCGGACCAACCAAGGATGAACACCGGCAGCCACGCGCGGCTGAGGAAATCCTGCACCCGCGCCCAAGACCATTCTGCGTCGCGGAACTCTGCCGAGAACAACCCGGTCAGCGAATCCCCGAAATACACCGTGGAAATCAGCATGATGATCAGCGCCAGCAGGAAATTGGGCATGGCGAGGCCCAGATAGCTGACGAATCTTAATGATCCGTTCAGCATCGTACTATTCGAGGCGGCGGATATGATGCCTATCGGGATCGCGATCAGATAGGCAACAAAGAGGGCTGCAAGGCATATCCCCAATGATATCAAAAACTTATCGCCCAAGAGATCATTGATGTTCAGCCGCAGGATGCAGCTGTCGCCAAATTCACCCCTTAGAAACACATCACCGACCCAAGACCCCCAGCGCACCATAAAGGGACGGTCCAGACCCAGACGGCGCTCTTCGGCCTGAATGTCTTCGATGGAAATGCCAGAGCCTTGGGTGTTTTTGAACGCCAGATACCGCTCTGCACAGGTGCCCGGAACCAGTTCCATCAATGAAAAAACGATCAAAGACACCATCAGCAGCGTGAACAGTGCCATCGCCGCGCGCACCACAGCGAATTGCAGAAATTGAAACATGGGCCCCCGGCGTCTTTTTCGACTCATGACCGTGTTTTTAGTGTCCGGTCAAGAAAACTCCGGGCAGATTGGTCTGCCCGGAGAGATTATTTTCAAAGTGCTGCGAAACGCATCACTCTGCCAGATACCACTGCGCCGCCAGATACGGATAGGTGCGGTAGTATTCGTAGGACTGCGTTTTGAACTCTGGCACGTTCTTCAGCGCATTGCGGTGATAGATCACGTTTGGCGCTTGAACCGTGCCGATGAACAGCAGTTGTTCGGTCATCGTCTTGGCCATACGCGCACCGATTTCGCCTTGCTCGGCAGAGCCGGGTGTCGCACCCTGAAAGGCGTTGACGTCGTCGATCAGGCCCATGACCCAAGCGGGTGGCTCAACACCAGAGGCACCAGCGGTGTCGATGAATTCCGCCCAAAGCATACCGGTGCGATGCGCAAAATAGTTCTCGAACGGGGGCACCCACAACTCGTTATTGCCCAGAATGATCGCTGTCGGCTGGCCTTTTTCCCACATGCCAACATCAAGCTGGTTCGAGGATTGGGCAGAGCGATATTCATCCGGCGTGACCTCTTTGACGGTCGTGGCGACACCAACATCAGACCAGTTTTGTGCAACCAGTTCAACGACTTCACTGCCGATACCCTGCGTGGCAAACTGCATGTTCAGCACAATCGCATCGCCATTTGGCAACTCGCGCATCCCGTCGCCATTGGTGTCGACCATGCCGATCTCGTCGAGCAGGGTCTTCGCCATTTCGGGATCGAACTGTGCGTAATGTGACAGAAGGGCGGGATCGACAAAGCCCGGCGTCGGCGAAAAGCCGATGTACTGTTTGGTCTCGCCCTGACCAAAGAACGAGACCTCGTTCAACTCGGCGCGGTTGATCGCAACCGACATCGCCTGACGAAAGCGCAGGTCGCCAAAGACGGCGCGCTTGGCCTCGTCTTCTGCGGTGACGTTGAAGGAAAAGACGGGCATCGCGATCGTTGGCTTCAACTGGACCGAGAAATCGCCCTTTTCGGCATTATCCAGCAGCAAAGGCGCTGCCGCAAGCGTCAGAGACTGCGATTTATAATCCACCTCGCCGTTCACCAGCTTAAGCAGACGCACCTCGTTGTCGTTTGCGTAAAGCTCGTCCTGACGGCTGATATAGGGCAGTTGCTGGCCCGTGGTGTCGATCATGTGGAAATAGGGATTCGCCACCAGCTTGCGACCCTCGGTCGTGTCGGTGATGTAGATGTGGCTTTCCAGCGTGGGCTGGGTGCCCTTTGGCAGACCGCCAACCAGATCAGGCTTGGTCAGCATCGGAGAGGGCGTGTCGGTCCAGTCCGAGTTGCCGTAATAGCCCGAAATCACCTCGATCCCGCTTTCAAAGCCCAGCCCTGCGGCCAAGGCGTCGGCATCCGGGTTCAGATCTGGGTGAAACTCGCCAAGAAAATGCTTGGGCTGAAAGGCTTGCGCAAAGGACGTCGCAAAATGCGCCAGCAGGCCGGGCTTGGGGGACGGAAGGTTGAACACAACCGTGACGTCGTCTGGCGTGTCAACCGTCATCGGCTCGCCCGCG
>CALGTJ010000409.1 GCA_937901435.1 uncultured Rhodobacter sp.
ACCTCGCGCTGCGCCTCTTCATAGCGGGGGTGCAGGGCCGACAGCTTGACCGAAATCCCCGGATTGCGCCGGATATCCCCCTTGCAGGCCCCGGAAATCGCGGTGATGGCTTTGCTGTAGGCCTCGAAATAGCGGTCCGCGTCGGCATGGGTGCGCGCAGCCTCGCCAAGCATGTCGTAAGAATAGCTATAACCCTTGGATTCCAGTGTCTTCGCCCGGCTCATCGCGTCCTTTATCGTCTCGCCCAGCACAAACTGCCGCCCCATCTCGCGCATGGCCCGCGCCACGGCGGTACGGATCACAGGTTCACCCAGCCGCTTGATCGCGCCGCGCAGGGCGCGCGCCATGCCGGGTTTTTCGTCGTCCAGCACGCGCCCAGTCAGCATCAAGGCCCATGTCGAGGCATTGACAAGCGAGCTTGAGGAATGGCCCAGATGCTTGCCCCAGTCCGAAGGCGCGATCTTATCCTCGATTAGCGCGTCAATCGTATCCGCGTCCGGCACCCGCAACAGCGCCTCTGCCAGACACATCAGCGCCACGCCCTCGTCCGTGGACAAGCCATATTCAGCCAGAAACACCTCCATCAGGCCGGGCTTGGCAGAGCCACGAATGTCGCGTACCAATTGCGCCGCCCGCGCCGAAATACTGGCGCGATCCTTGTCGGATAACGCCGCGCGTCCGATCAATTCGGTCAGCGTTTCCGCTTCGGGAGCATATTTCAGGCTGTCGATGGTGGGGCGCAGGAAAGCATGGGTCATGTGGATGCTCCTTTTGGCCTGTATTATGGCAAGACTTTGTGGCAAACTCTCTAAATATCGCAGAATACTAGTGAATTCGTCCAAAGTTTGAGGGGTATTTATGCCAAATGATCCGTCGCAACTCGACTCTTTTGACCGGGCGATTCTCGATATTCTGAGGTCTGATGGACGTATCAGTATCACGGAACTCTCTGGCCGTATCGGACTGAGTAAAACTCCGACACAGGCCCGTCTGCGCCGCCTTGAGGCCGAGGGCATCATCACCGGGTATCGCGCGACGCTGGACCCGATCCGCATCGGGCGTGACCATGTGGCTTTCGTCGAAGTCAAGCTGAGCGACACCCGAGAGGCCGCCCTATCCGCCTTTAATGCAGCCGTGCGAAAGGTGCCGGAAATAGAGCAATGTCATATGCTTGCAGCGCGCTTTGATTATCTGCTAAAGGTGCGGACAGAGGATATGTCGGCCTATCGCGAGGTGCTGGCAGAACGGATTTCGACCCTGCCGCATGTGGCGCACACCTCGACGTTCGTTGCAATGCAGGCGGTGAAAGAGGGTGGGTTGTAAACGCCGGATCGGTTAGGGTTTTGTTAACCAATTTTCGCGCAATTTCCGTGGGTTTGCTGTTTTCGTCCGATCCCGACCGGTCTATGATGTCCAGCATCCCGGCGGCGTCTGTCAATGGGCGGGGCCAAGCCCCAAACGCCGGATGCGGGCGTGATGGAATGGTAGACATACCAGACTTAAAATCTGTTGGGCGTAT
>CALGTJ010000410.1 GCA_937901435.1 uncultured Rhodobacter sp.
AACCAAATGGCAGATGCCCAAAATCAGAAACAGGTGAGCTCCAGCCAACGCTTACCTTTGTTGCGTCTGTCGGTCAGGATGGCCTTGACGCTGTCGCGAAAGCTTTTTGGGTCCTGAGGCAGGGCATTGCGAACGGCCTGAAGCCTTTTCTTGCGGCTGTTCAGTGACCATGTGGGCACCGCGAGAATGGCAATTCCCAGCAGAGACGCGAGGTTAAGCCACCAATGGACCTCAGTGGCGTCCATCACACCGCAACAGCGGCGACCATATCGGTGCGGTGCGTTTGCGGCCCCAGAAACGCGGACTCGTCAAAGGCGGTGCCGGAGAATCCGACCAGCATATGCCCGCCGCAGGCCGCCACATAGCGCATGACTGTGTCCCAGTTGGGCAGTGATCCGGTGGGGGCCTCAAGCCGTGAAATCATCGGCTGGGTCAGGTCAGAGTTGGCCTCGACATCCTTTTGGGTCATGCCCTTTTCCTTGCGCAGGGCCCGCAAGGCCAGCGCCAGTTTACGTTTTATCTCATTGGCTTGAACGTCGCTGGCCACATCGGGGCGAAGTTGGTGAAGGTCGGATCGAAAGCTTGGTTTAGGCATGTGCAGGCTCCCAGCTTGGGTTGATCAGGTTCAGGTGCTTCATCGCGCGCTTGCGCCCCGTTTCACAGGGCTGGCCGCGCCGGGAGAGCAGGCCGTGCAGGATGCAGGGCCACGGGCGGTGCTGCGCGGTATCCAGTGACACCACCAGCGCCAGATGCGCGCAATTCGGAACTGCCAGCGCATAAAGCTCATAGCGATCCGCCAGCAAACCGCAGCGTTCCTGCGGGTCGGGATCGTGGTCTTCGAGCTTTTCCAGCGAGAGGTCGGCCCCGGTGACGCATTTGGTTGACGGTGCTTCGAAGTCCTCCAGAACCTCAAAGCGATACTTTGGAACCGGTTCCACGGCGCGTGGCACTATCGGGCACTCCGTCTAGGATTGAATTGATGATATACCTTTTAAGATATATGACGTCAAGAGTATATTTGGCGAAGGCCGCTGCGTCATATTGCGTGACTGTCCCGGTAATAGGCCAGAACAAACAGACGAATAGCAGAGGCGAGGCCAGTGTCCAGATCGCGCGTTGCGTCTATTTCTGCGGCCAAGGCGTTGATTGGTCGTGATTTTTCATGTGCGATGGCGCGGAAGGCGTCCCAAAACTCTGCCTCGAGGGAAACAGAGGTGCGGTGGCCCTTCAGCGTCAGCGAATGTTTGACGGGCCGCGTCATTCTGGCTCGCGCTTATGCGCCTCCAGCTTGGACTTTTCTTGGGTGGCGCGCGCCTTTTCCAGCGCGCGCTGTTCTTTGCTCAATCCGAACACGACTGCGTTTTCATCGGCTTGCGCGCGTTTGTTGACCTTGGCGCGGGCCTTGCGGGCTTTGTTCAGATTGATTGGCTGGCTCATTTCGGGCCAATCATCTTTTCGGGGCGGACAACCGCATCAAAGGTCGCCTCATCCACAAACCCCAGCGCGATGGCCTCGTGTTTCAACGTAGTGCCGTTCTTATGTGCGGTCTTGGCCACGGTAGTTGCGTTGTCATAACCGATCTGAGGGGCCAAAGCGGTGACCAGCATCAGGGATTCATTCATGATCTTTTCGATGCGCACCACATCTGCCTTGATCCCGACGACGCAATTGTCGGTAAAGGCCGTCGCCGCATCACCCAAAAGCTGCATGGATTGCAAGACGTTATAGGCCATCATCGGCTTGTACACGTTCAACTCGAAATGCCCCTGAGACCCGGCAAAGCCGACTGCCGCGTCATTGCCAAAGACATGCGCGCAGACCTGCGTCAGGGCCTCGCATTGGGTCGGGTTGACCTTGCCGGGCATGATCGACGAGCCGGGCTCATTCTCTGGCAGCATCAATTCGCCCAAGCCACAGCGCGGGCCAGAGCCCAGCAGGCGGATGTCGTTGGCGATCTTGAACAGGCTTGCGGCGACGGTTTTCAACGCGCCGGACATGGCGACCATGGCGTCATGGGCGGCCAACGCCTCGAATTTATTCGGTGCGGTGACAAAGGGCAGGTCCGTGATCTTGGCCATATGCGTGGCCACAGTTGCATCCCAACCCACAGCCGTATTGAGACCTGTGCCCACCGCCGTGCCGCCTTGGGCCAGTTCATAAATATCGGCCAGCGAGGCTTTGACCCGCTCGATCCCCTTGGCGACCTGATGGGCGTAGCCGGAGAATTCCTGCGCCAGCGTCAGGGGCGTGGCGTCCATCGTGTGGGTGCGCCCGATTTTGATGATGCCGTCAAACTCTGCCACCTTTGCCAAAAGGGCCGCGTGCAGCTTTTCCAGCCCCGGCAGGGTCACATCGCGCGCCATCATGGCGGTGGCGAGATGCATGGCGGTGGGGAAGGTGTCGTTGGACGACTGGCCCATGTTGCAATGGTCATTCGGGTGCACCGGATCCTTGGAGCCGATCACACCGCCAAGGATTTCAATCGCGCGGTTGGCGATGACCTCGTTGGCGTTCATGTTGGATTGGGTGCCAGAGCCTGTCTGCCAGACCACCAGCGGAAAGTTGTCGTCGAACTTGCCCGCAACCACCTCTGATGCGGCCTGCACGATCGCGCCGCCTTTGCTTGCGTCCAGTTTGCCAGAGGCGATATTGGCCTCGGCGCAGGCCTGCTTGATCACGCCAAGGGCGCGCACGATGGCAATTGGCTGGCGCTCCCATCCGATGGGAAAGTTCATGATGCTGCGCTGTGTTTGCGCGCCCCAATACTTGTCGGAAGGCACTTCCAAAGGGCCAAAACTATCTGTCTCTGTGCGGGTCTCTGGCTGGGTCTGTGTCATGGGGCGTCCTGTCACGTGAAAGTTGCGGGCAGATATACGCCACCCGATCATAAAAGAACAATAATAGCCTTTGCCAAAATTTCCCGCAGCCTTGGCGACGCGCAGTCGGCTTGCGCAGCCATTCGAAATCCCTGTCTCAGGTGACGCTATAGGCGTAAATCGTCAGCGGAATAGAGGCCGCGATCATCACGATGGCGGCGGCAACAAGGACATACAGGCCATCGCGCGCCATAAAGCCTATGGCGGTAATGGTCACGGCCAGTCCCAAAAGCGATGACGTGAACGGCACAAGTTCGAGCAGGGGCATCATCAAGCCTGCCAGCAAACAGGCAGTTTTGGGGATCATATCCAAGGGGGCGCTGGTCAGGTAGCGCAGGCGCGGCGCGGTGTGCCCATCCAGCCAATCAGCCGCTTTACGCATTCGTTTCAAGGTTTTGGCCAATCGCGTGCCGTTCATGTGGCGTCGCGACAGAAAGCCGGGCATCCACAAACGATCCCGCCGAAACAGCAGTTGCAGCGCGATCAGCGCGATGGTCAAACCGCAAATCGAGGACAGCACGGGGATTCCGGACAGCGGAGAGAGCACCATCAACGCAGGGATCATCAGAGCCGTGACCAGTCCTGCATCGCCAAAGGCCGCAACCACCTGCGCAACCGACACATCGCCTTTTTCGCCCAATGTGATCAGGCAGTCGATCGTGGTGCGCAGCGGGTGATGCGGATCGATGGCTTGCGGTTCGGCCAAAGGCGGCTCTTTCAACAAATCCCCACTGGGTGCGACAGGAAAGGTTTACTTGCGAAAACTGTCGAGCGAGACGATGTCGGCCGCTTTGGGTTCGTCCTTGGCCTCGGGGACTTCGATGTCGATGTCATCGGGCAAGGCGTCGTCATCCTCGTCGTCGCCATCATCATCCTGCGTTTCAAACCGCAGGCCGAATTCAACCGAAGGATCGACAAACGTCTTGATCGCGTCATAGGGAATATACAGAGGTTCGGGGTTTTCACCAAAGTTAAGCGTTACCGAAAAGCCCTCGTTCGTGACCTCCAGCCCGTCATACCAGTGCTGCATCACGACCGTCATTTCGTTTGGATAGCGATCCGACAGCCAATCTGCAATTTCAACATCCGGGTGCATGGTATCAAAGGTGATAAAGAAATGGTGCTGCCCCGGCAGCCCGTTTTGCGAAACGCCCGTCAGAACATCCTGAATAAGCCCGCGCATGGCACGGTGCATCAGGTTTCCATAATCTATGGTGGTTGTCATTCCAGGTCCTTACGCAACGAATAATCCTAGCATACGAGATTCGTCAGTGAAGGAAAGGGCGTGCGGCAGCACAGATACGCTCAACTCAGCACATCAAGAACCACCCCCGCCCCGGCAGACAGGGCCAGCACGGGCAACAGGCCCCATCTTAGGCGCAACAGCAGCAAAGCGGCCCCAGCGGCAAGGCCAAGCGTGCGCGCGTCGAGGGTGCTGAGTTTCGGGGTCAGGACAAACAGTGGCCCCCATTGCGTTGTGCTGACCTCTCCAAAAAACACATGGATCGCAAACCAAAGTGAGAGGTTCAGGATGACGCCGACCACCGCTGCGGTGATCGCATGTAACGCGCCTGTCAGGCGCGGTCGGGTCGAGATCCAGTCGATGTAGGGTGCGCCTGCAAAGATCCATAAAAAGCAGGGTATAAAGGTGACCCACAACGTCAACAGCGCCGCCACGACACCCATCAACAGACCGCCCACGCCATATCCTGCGAGGTAGCCGACGAATTGCGTGACAAGGATCAGCGGGCCCGGGGTGGTCTCTGCCAGCCCCAGCCCGTCCATCATCTGCGCCGTGCTCAACCAGCCCTGATCCTGCACCACCTCCTGTGTCATATAGGCCAGTACCGCATAGGCACCGCCAAAGGTGACGATGGCGAGCTTGGAAAAGAACAGACCCAGATCGGTCAGAAACTGGTTGCCGCTCAGCCAAAATGCCGCGATTGGCGCCCACCACAGCGCCCCCCAGATCGCGACCATGCGCAGGGTATTTATCTTGCCAAGGGGCGGTGGCGCAGGCGCTGATGTGGTGCCGCCTGTCCAAAGGCCATAAACAGCAGCGCAAAGGATGATCAGGGGGAAAGGCGCGTGGAAAAAGAAGATCGCAACAAAGCTGAGCGCGGCAAGGATCCAGCGGTCCGGCCCATGCAGCACTTTACGCGACACCTTTAGCAGCGCCTCCAGCACGATGATGACGACGGTGGCCTTGATGCCAAGAAACAACGCCTCAATCAGCGGGATTGATCCAAAAACGGCGTAAAGCATCGACAGCGCCAGCATGACCAAAGCGCCCGGTGCGACAAACAAAAGCCCCGCGATCAGCCCGCCCCTGACCCCGGCCAGACGCCAGCCCGAATAGGTGGCCAATTGCATCGCCTCGGGCCCCGGCAGCAACATGCAAAAGCTGAGCGCATTGAGGAACTGCTGCTCGCTTAGCCACGGGCGATCCTCGACCAGCTCGCGATGCATGAACGCGATCTGCGCGGCAGGCCCACCAAAGCTGAGCAGACCGATGCGGGTAAACACGCGGAGCAGGTCGGACATGGGGAGGGGGTCGGGCCGGGGGGCGGGCCGGGGGTCGGGCCGGGGGTCGGGCACGGGTTCATACACGGCCTTTGGTGGCTGGTTCGTCGTGCTCATGCCCGCTCAACGCCCATTGATCCGCCATTCATCGTTTTTGCCCCGGTCACGGCCTTAGCCCGGATTATTCATCGAGGCGAGGGTGTGTGATGGCGGCGGTAGCGT
>CALGTJ010000411.1 GCA_937901435.1 uncultured Rhodobacter sp.
CGGGCAATACGCAGAAAGCGCGCGTATCGCGATCCGCAACGTGCGCCGCGACGGGATGGACCAGCTGAAAAAGGCCAAGGCTGCGGGCATGTCCGAGGACGAGCACAAGCTGTGGAGCGAAGAGATTCAGGCGATGACCGACGCACAGATCAAGCAGGTCGATGCGCAGCTGGAGCATAAGCAGGCGGAAATCATGCAGGTTTAACACTGCATTCGATGTGTCCTTGGCCGCGACCCGGCCGCTTTGGGGTGCAGATGAATTTTTCTTGATCGTCCAGAGGCATGTCCAAAGCGCCCAAAGACGAAAAGCCCGCAAAGGGCGAGGGACAAGGCATATGAGCGAGACTAAAGGGCCGCAGAGCGGACCGATGACACAGGCAGATCGTGGGATTTTTGATGGTCCGTCCCATGTGGCGATCATCATGGATGGCAACGGCAGATGGGCGACACAGCGTCATCGCCCACGCCTGTTCGGGCACCATGCAGGCGCGCGTCGCATCCGCGAGGTTGTGCGCACTTGTCCCGATATCGGCGTCAAATACCTGACAATCTTTGCCTTTTCGACGGAAAACTGGAAACGCACCCAGAACGAGGTGGCCGGGCTGATGTCCCTGTTTCGCCGCTATATCCAGCGCGAGGCGACCGCTCTGTTCAAAGAGGGCGTGCGGGTGCGGTTTATCGGCGACCGCATCAAGCTGGACGAAAAACTGGTCAGCCTGATGGACGAGTTGGAGCTGATGACGGCCGGAAATTCCAAGGTGCATCTGACCGTGGCGCTGAATTATGGCGGACGCGACGAGGTGGCGCGCGCCACGAAACGGCTGGCCCGCGAGGTCAAGGCGGGACGCGTCGATCCCGAGACGGTCGATGCCGAAACGCTGGCCCATTATCTTGACACCTACTTTTTGCCCGACCCCGATCTGGTGATCCGCACCAGTGGCGAGGCGCGGATTTCCAACTTTCTGCTTTGGCAGTCGGCCTATGCGGAATACGAGTTTATCGACACCCTCTGGCCCGATTTCACCAAGGCGATCTTTACCGATATCGTGGCGAAATACGGCCAGCGCGAGCGTCGGTTTGGCGCTGTGAAGGCGTGAGCCATGACGTGGATATTGGCATGGGTATGGGCCTAGAGCGGTGACGGACCCCGCCAAATCCTCTAACTGGGACGACCTGCGCCCGCGTATGATCACTGGGGCTGTGATGATCGCGGTGGGCGTGGTCGGGATCTGGCTGGGCGGCGCGCCCTTTGCGATTGGTGTCGCGGTGATCACAGCCCTGATGGTGTGGGAACTGTCCCGCATGGTCGCCCCCGACAAAACCGCAGAGGCCATGCAACTGGCGGTGATGACGGCCGCCGCGTTATTGATGGCACGTGCCTTGCCGGGGGCCTATCTGGGTGCTTTGATGCTGCTGCCTGCGCTTGTCGGGGCCTATCTGCTGCGTGCGCATGTGGCGATCTTCATCCTGTTTTCGCTTGGGATTATCATTGCAGGCTTTGGGCTTACACTGTTTCGTGACATTTACGGTGTGGTCTGGCTGTTCTGGCTGGTGATCGTGGTCGCCTCAACCGACATTGCCGGATATTTCGGTGGCAAGCTGATTGGCGGGCGCAAATTCTGGCCCACAATCAGCCCGAAAAAGACATGGTCCGGCATTCTGTCGGGCTGGGCGGCGGCGGCCGTGATCGGGGTGATTTTCCTGATGATAACCGATGCGGGGCGCGATCTGATCTGGATTTCGGTGCTGTTGTCCTTTGCCTCGCAAATGGGAGACATTGCCGAAAGCGCGGTCAAGCGACGGATGGGTGTCAAGGACAGCTCCAACCTCTTGCCCGGTCACGGTGGCCTGTTTGACCGCTTTGACGGGCTGTTGGGTGCGGCGCTGTTCATGCTGCTGGTGGCGCTGGTTGTCGACGTGCCAGAGTTGCGGTTCTAGGCGACATGCGGCGGGTGTCGATTTTTGGGGCCAGCGGGTCTATTGGGCAAAACACCCTCGATCTGATCCGTCGGGATCGCGACAATTACAAGGTCGTGGCGCTGACCGGGGCGGGCAACATTGCCCAGCTTGCGCGTGATGCCATTGAATTCAAGGCAGAAATCGCCGTGACCGCCTATCCTGACCAATACGAGGCCCTGTGCGTGGGTCTTGCCGGGTCCGGTGTCGAGGCGGCGGCGGGCGCGGCGGCGGTGGTCGAGGCGGCAGAGCGCCCGGTCGACTGGGTCATGTCCGCGATTGTGGGCGCGGCGGGGCTTGCGCCGGGGCTGGCGGCGTTGAAACATGGCACCACGCTGGCGCTGGCAAACAAGGAAAGCCTTGTGATGGCGGGGCCTTTGCTGCTGGGCACGGCGCGCCGCCACGGGGCCACAGTTCTGCCAGTGGATAGCGAGCATTCTGCAGTGTTTCAGGCGCTGGTGGGCGAGGATATGAGCGCGGTCGAGCGGGTCATCATCACGGCCAGCGGCGGGGCTTTTCGCGACTGGCCGATAGAGGATCTGGCGCGCGCGACGCTGGAACAGGCCTCTAGCCACCCGAATTGGGCGATGGGGCAGCGGATCACCATCGACAGTGCGTCCATGTTCAACAAGTCGATGGAACTAATTGAAACCAAAGAATTCTTTGGCGTCACTCCTGATAAGATCGAAGTTCTGGTGCATCCCGAAAGCCTGATCCACGCCATGGTCGGCTTTGTAGACGGCGCAATCATGGCCCATGTCGGCCCGCCCGATATGCGGCACGCGATCGGTTATGCGCTGCACTGGCCAGAGCGGCGCGATCTGCCGGTCGAGCGGCTGGATCTGGCGCAGATCGGGCAGTTGACCTTTCGCGCGCCGGATGAGCGGCGCTGGCCCGCATTGCGCCTCGCGCGCGAGGTGATGCAGGCGGGCGGGCTGATGGGCACCGTGTTCAACGCCGCCAAGGAACGCGCGCTGGATGGCTTTATCGCGGGTGACATCGGGTTTAGCGCGATGGCCGAGGTGGTTGAGGACGTGATGACGCAATTGTCAGCGGAAAGCGGCCTTAGTTCGGCCCAAATTAACCTTGATAACCTACAGCAAATGGACCATCTCGCTCGGGTAAGAGCTGGCGAGGCGATCCAGAGGCGTGGCTGAATCTCACGTTTTTGGCAAAGAAGACGGCTAAAGACCGTAGACCCTTGGCAAGAGTAGACCCTAAAAAGAGGCGCAAGTTTTGGATATTGTCGGACTAATCCCCAGCTTTGGAGGCGCTCTTTACACGATTGGCGCGTTTGTTATTGCATTGTCGATCATCGTCGCGGTGCATGAATACGGCCATTATATTGTTGGACGGTGGAGTGGGATCAAAGCAGAGGTGTTCTCGCTTGGGTTTGGCCCGGTGCTGTTTGCCCGCGAGGACAAGCATGGGACGGTCTGGCAGGTCGCGCTGTTGCCCTTTGGTGGCTATGTGAAATTTCTGGGCGATGCAAATGCGGCCAGCGTCGGCAGCGACGCAAATGACGCAAATCACGCAGGCGAGGTTGATCCTGCTCTATTGCGCCAGACCATGCATGGTGCACCGTTATGGGCGCGGGCGATCACTGTGGCAGCGGGTCCTGTGTTTAACTTTATCCTTTCTATTCTTGTGTTTAGCGCATTTCTTTTCTTTCGCGGCACGGCGGCTGATCCGCTGACCATCGACGACTTGCGCCCGATGCCTGTAGCGCAGGAATTGCAGGTCGGCGACGAGATCCTTGCGATTGCGGGGGAACCCACGCCCAAGGTCGAAGAGTTTGATGGCTTTATTTCGAAACTGCCCATCGCTCCGACCCTTGAATACACTCTGCGCCGCAACGGGGCAGAGGTCACCGCCAACGCCCCCCATCCCTATCCGCCGATCGTGTCGGGCCTGACGCCGGGATCTGCCGCGATGGACGCGGATTTGCAGGCGGGGGATGTGATCACGGCTGTGGATGGCACGCCGATTTCCACCTTTGAGGAGTTGCGCGAAAAGGTTGGTGCCAGTGAAGGGCGCGAGATGCAGTTGGCGGTTTGGCGCAATGGTGAAATGCTGGATCTGGCGCTGACACCGCGCACGATGGATCTGCCGCGCGAGGATAGCACGTTCGAGACGCGCTATCTGATCGGGATCACGGGGGGGTTGCTGTTCTCGCCCCAGACCGAGACCCCTGGTGTCGGGCAGGCGATTGCCTATGGCGCCAATCAGACGGTCTACATCATCAAAAGCTCGCTGAGCGGGATGTACCACATGGCGGTCGGTGCGATCAGTTCGTGCAACCTGCGCGGCCCGGTGGGGATTGCGCAGACCAGCGGTGCGGCGGCCAGTCAGGGGCTGAGCAGTTTTATCTGGTTCATTGCCGTGCTGTCGACGGCGGTTGGCCTGCTGAACCTGTTTCCGATCCCGGTTCTGGACGGTGGGCATCTGGTGTTTCACGCGTTCGAGGCGGTCTCTGGCCGCCCGCCCAGCGACAAGGCCCTGCGGATCTTTATGACCATCGGTCTGGCGCTGTTGGGGACGCTGATGGTCTTTGCGCTGACCAACGATTTCTTTTGCCCATAAGCGGTATATGTGATCGCGGCGGAGAGTGTCCGATCTTCTGTGTATCTGTGATCTGGTTCATGCTTCCAGATAGGAGCAAGGACGATGACGATTTCTAAGGAATTACTGGACGAACTGCTGAAG
>CALGTJ010000412.1 GCA_937901435.1 uncultured Rhodobacter sp.
CATCATGCGATCCACCTTAACAACTGGTCCGAAATTCCGCGACCACCTCTCCCATACGCGTTTACCCCTTGCTCTGGTGTTTTGCGGAACTATCGGATGAATTACGGATCACGATAGCCTGCCGCCTTGCTGTCACTTTTTCGGGTCTGGTTCAGCACGACGCCCAGCAGTTTGGTACGCCCCGCAATCGCGCGTTCGCAGGCGGCAATTTCCTTACCCATGGTCTTTGTGCCATTGCTGATCAACAGCACCCCGTCCACCTGAGGCAGAAAGGCGGACACATCGTCATAGGCCAGCATCGGCGGCAGATCAAAAAGCATCACATCGGGCTGCAAGTCCTGTTCCAGCCCGTCCAGCGCCGTGATCGTACGCGTGTCATACAGCATCTCTGCCGTTGCGGTGGCACAACTGCGCCCTGCGCCACGGGCAACATTCCCGCCAAACCGCTGGATACTTTGATGAACCGGGGCATCCCCCGCCAAAAAACCCACCATATCCGTTGCATCCCGCAGCGCAAAAGCATGTGCAATGCCCGGAGAGCGCAGATTCAGATCCATCAAAAGCGTGCGCTGCTCGCGGATGCGCGACAGGCTGACCGCCAGATTGCAGGCCACAAAGGTGCTGCCACAGCCGGGCGTCGGAGAAGTGATCGCGACGCGACGCCAGCCATTGTCTTTCAACGTTTGCAAAAGGCGCATTCGCAACAGATCAAAGGATTGCGACACCACCGTATCCGCGGCTCGTGCCACAGAGGCTTGCAACGATTGGCGCATGTCCGGCGCGTCGACCTCGGCGGGTTTTAACCGCGCCCAAGACCGTGCCACCCGCGCCGCCGGATCGACATCGCCAAGCGAGCGCCGCCCTGCAACTGGAACTGAAACGGACGGCAATCGGCCCTTCAGGCTTTGCTCGGTCTGTGGCATTGACGAGGCCGAAGCGTGGCTGTTTTCGACCGCCTTTGGCAGTGCATCCACCCAATCATCTTTGACCTCGCGAACTCTGTCGCACGGCGACACGTCCATCACAGAGCTTGTTGAGCGGGCGACAGAATTGGAAAACAAACGCCCGGTCACAGGTTTGCACGTCGGGGCCAGCGCCTCGACGCGATCCCATATATCCTTTTCGAACGGATCAAAGACCGTCATATTTGGATCTTGGCGTCCCATTACTGCGTTTGCACCTCGCTCACTTAATGCCCCGTCCGTCGCAGAACGACAAAGATCGTCTGCCAAAGAACCGCGATATCCAGCCAAAGTGATTGTGTTGCGGCGTAGGATTTGTCGATGCTGGCCCTATAGGAAAAATGGCTATTGTTGCGTTCACAGATCTGCCACGGGCCACTTAAACCGGGGCGCATGGCAAAATAGGCCCCGGGATCGCCATAAAGCTCTAGCTGATCGGGCATCATCGGACGCGGTCCCACAATGCTCATCTCGCCCCTCAGGACATTCCAGATCTGCGGCAACTCATCCAACGACGTGCTGCGCAGAAATTGCCCGACCCGCGTAATCCGTGGGTCGTTCTTAAGTTTTTGTGTGGTCTCCCACTCATGGCGCAAAACGGGATCCCCTGCGAGGATATCTGTCAGTTCGGCCTTTGCGTTCCGGGTCATCGTGCGCAGTTTCATCAGGCGAAAGGTCCGGCCTTCCCGCCCCAAACGATCCTGCTGGTAAAACGGGTTTCCCCCCTCAAGCCACAGCGCAAGTGCACCAAGCAAGATCAGCGGCAGGGTCAGGGGCAGGGTCAGGAAAACGATCACAATATCAAACACTCGCTTGCCGCCGCCCGTATAGACCGCGCGCGCGCCACTAAGCCCCACGTCACTGTTGTTCGCATCCAGGCTGGGCGCGACCGTGCCGGGGCCCCTGTCGGGGACTTTAACCCTGTGCATCCCTTCAATAGCTTTGGCGCTGGCAGAAATATTCGCGCAAGCCGCGTCATCCGCACCCCAAATCACCGCAGGCCCCGAGCCAAAGTCTTGTTCAATTCCATTCCGCATTTGTTGCCCCACCCAAAGGTCAAAACTGCCGCCCTATTCCGATTGGGTTGTGAGAAGTTCAGAAACGTCATTCTGGCTGCGGCGCGTTTCACGGCACGTCAAAAATCCGTTTCGTTTATCTTTTCTTAACCCATCGCCACTTTAAGCGCCGGGACTTCAAAGGCTCCAACCGCGTTAGGGGGCAAAGGGGGAAACAGTGTATTTCACTGATTTCTGAATGGCCGCTTGACAAGCGGATGCACAAAAGGCGCCAATCACCTTAGTAATTGCGGTTTGTTGCGATTTTAGGGACAAAAAGTGATACGAGACCAAAATCCAGATTTGATCAAAAGAGTGCCAAGATCCGGTTCCGCAGGATCCCTAGGCCAATATCCCTATTAGGCATCAAGGCAAAAAGATAAAACCACTC